>NZ_ASZT02000043.1:0-35196 GCF_001006065.1 Sphingobacterium sp. IITKGP-BTPF85 | reverse complement strand
AATTCTTAGTGTTTAAAGAATCTGTTTAATTCTTTTTTAAGATTTTAAAGGTTCGATTTTAAAACCTGATTTCTCTACGATCTCGATAACTTCCTGTTCCGATATCCCATCTGTCTTAACTGTAAGTACTTTATCTCTACTAGCAACGTCTACTTCCCAATGGTTAATACCCGTTTTATCAGTTAGAAAAGGAGTTACTTTGGTTACACAGCCACTGCAGTTAATATTGGTCTTGAATTGAAAATTTTGATTATTGCTTTCCATTTTATTTTATTTTTTAGCGTTTGTTTATAGTACAAATTTCAGTAAAAAAATACGGTGGCACTTTACGTTATTTGCTATTTGATTTGTAATATTTACTGATTATAGTCATGCTATTGATTATGCTATTTTTATTATCGTGTCATGTGTAATCTTGCTCTCAATAGTATCCCGGATAGTGTTTAGACGGCATCATACTATTATGCGAAGACAATGGAAACAGACTGATCTAAAGGATAGCTCTGGCAAAGTAGAATTTTACCTTCAGTGACTTCTTCATCCGAGAGGGCATAATTGTTTACCATTTTGATCTGGCCATTTTCTTGGATTGCCCAGCAAGAACCGCAGGTGCCTTTTTTACATGAACTGGGCACCTGAATGGCATGGGCACTAATGGCTTCTAAAAGGGATTGTCCTGGTTGTACATCAATGAGAGAAGTACACTCGTAGGTCTGTTCTTCATTGTCTCTGTAATGAGTCTCAAAGTAGCTGACCAGTATTTCTCTGTGCTCTTCGTTCTCGATAACGATGATCTTATCGGTTATGACCGGATCAAAATATTCGGTATGGATATTTGATTCGGGTATCTGTAAAGCGCGCAGTGTCTCACGATACAACTGCATCAGTTCTATTGGACCACATATGAAGTAATGAGCTTTATTTTTTTGCTTTATATACTGTCCGATCAAGCTTTTAATGATCGGTTGAGAAAATCGACCGGAGATACTGTTAATGCCTTTAATCTCTTTATTAAGACGCGTAAATGAATGAAAAATACGCAACTGCTTGTTCTTTTCCATTTCTTCCAGTTGGAATTTGAATATGGTATCCTCCGGGCTGCTGGTAGAATATAGCAACAGAGGGGGACAAGCTGTTTTAATAAGACTTTTTAGCATAGAGAACAAGGGTGATATTCCACTTCCACCTGCAAGAAAAACAAGTTCTGAATCAGGGATAATATGTTTCTTCAAGATAAAGTTGCCTATAGGTGCATCGATATCCCACTCGCTAATATTTTTTGCATTGTCCACTAGATAATTGCTCATTTTTCCACCAGCAACTCGTTTAACTGTAATGGACGGAAATTTATCGGCAGGTGCGGAGCTAAAGGAATAGGATCTCTGTAGGGGTTCTCCGTTAACAATACAGGAAATATTAAGATACTGACCAGGCTGATATTCAATCGTATCCTGGTCAGTACTGAAAAATATGGTTACAGCATCTTTAGTCTCCTGTATAACCTGATGCGTGGTCCATTTATATTTTTTCATATGGTTTTAACGTTTACTTTTTAAGTGTCTTAATGAAAATTACAGCCATGACTGCTGCAATGAGACATATGATGGAAGCTGCAAAAAAACCGGTTTGAAAACCTGTGTTCAAAGCGGTAGCTTCTGTGACTCCTGTTGCTTTTATAGCATTGGTTTTTGCCGCGGAAATGGCAACTATTATAGCCAGTCCTAGAGCTGAACCGATTTGATAGCTGGTATTTACCAGACCGGAAGCAAGGCCGGTTTCCTCAGGTTTGGCACCTGACATCGAAGCGATAGTGTCAGGTATATACGTTAGTGACATACCTAAAGCGCCTAATAAAGATGCTGGCAATACATTGATTATAAATGTACCATCAGGAGGGATTGTGCTAAAAAGAAGGAGTGAACCTGCTAGGGCAAGCAGACCTGCTACCATATTTGCTTTGAAGCCAAATCGAGCGACTAATTTACCTGTAAGACCAACCATCAGAAACATGATCGCAATTGTCATCGGTAAAAGAGCAAGTCCACTATTGAAAGCTGTGTAATGCAGGGTTTGCTGCAAGTAAAGATTGAGAAAAAACCATAAGGGTATCCATGCTGCCGCTAATAATGCCATCACCACGTTTCCTGATAAAAGATTAGGGACTTTAAAAATAGCAAGAGGAATTAAAGGCTCACTTTTCTGTTTCTGTATGATAATGAAAATAATGAACAGCAACAATGATAAGCCCAGTAATCCAATGGTTTGGACTGATATCCAACCGGCATTTTCTGCAGATATAATAGCATATACCATCACAATAAGGGCTACCGTTGCTAAAATTGCACCGACGATATCTACTTTTCCTTTACGGGTAGTTCCTTTGAACAGTAGTTTTTGACTGAAAAATAATACAGCAAGTCCTACTGGAATATTAATTAAGAATAACCAATGCCACGAGAGCCATTCGGTTATGGCTCCACCAAGGAATACACCGGCTGAACCACCTGCAGCAGCAGAAGCCCCCCAGAAACCTAATGCTTTATTGAGTTCTTTGGGATCGGTAAATTTGGACAGTACTAAGGTAAGTGCTGCAGGGGCTATAAGTGCAGAGCCTAAGCCCTGTAAAGCTCTTCCGGTATTGAGGGCGGCCTCTGACCAGGCCACACCCGCTAAAAGTGACGCTCCTGAGAGAATGGCAAACCCCCACATGAAAATCTTACGTGCGCCAAAGAGATCGGATAAACGTCCTCCTACCAATAAGAAACCTCCAAATAGAATTACATAGGCATTAAAAATCCATTGTAAGCCACTTTGTGAGTAGCCAAGATCGGCTTTTATTGCCGGTAATGCCACGCCAATAATAGAAGTGTCCATGATCACAATAAATTGTGCGGTACATAGTAAAAATAGTGCTGCCCAGCGTTTACTGTACGGAGCAGTTGGATTTATGGTACCTGTTTTATTTTTATTCATTTTTTATTTAATTAATGGTAAGTAATTATAGGCTTAGCTGCCCAACAGCATGTTTTAATTTTACATGTAGAACCTGTATCTTATATATCGCATTGAGGTTGTTGATCTTTGCTTGTGTCAATGCCAGTTCAGCATCTGTCAACTCAAGTCTTGACCCCAGACTGTTTTTGAAACGGTCATCTACCATCTGATGGTTTAATGTGGCAGACTGCACCGTTTTTTCTTGGATGTTTAATTGGTTAACTGCTTCCTTCCACTGACTGATCAACGTTGCCAGCTCGGTTTTAACTTCATCTTTTAAATCGCTTAATCGTATTTCTTCCTGTCTCATTTTGATTTTGGACTGGTTGATTTTGGACTTGGTACGGTTGCCATTGAAAACAGATACTGTAAGCTGGAGCCCTAAGAAGGATGTTCTGGGTAATGCATATTGACCAAACTTAAAATTATCCGCTTGTGCCTGCAGCTGATACTGACCGATTAGAGAAAGCTGTGGCAATAGCTCAGCTTGGATCACCTTCATATTTTTCTGTTGCAGTTCTATGGTAAGTTCTTGAATATTGAGATCTTTTCTGTTTTTTTCGGCAATAGCCAATGCGGCATCAACTTGATGAAACTCATGCTGACTTGTTTCGATGTTCAGTTCTAGATTGTCAGATAGCTCAATTTCTGCAGGATCTTCTAGTCCGATCAGTCTTTTGAGTTCAATGCCTGCTACCGTTACATTATTTTTTAAGTAAGAAACGGATGATTCCAAATTTGCGACAGCAACGAAGCTTCTTAATGTATCTGATTTTAAACCTCTGCCTTGGGCTAATAATGAACGGGAATCTTGCAGTGCTTTTTTATTTCTCTGAAGACTTTGTTCTAGTAGATCAAGCTGACTGTTCATCATCAACATATCAAGATAACGTGTAGAGACCAAAAGGGCAATCTGGCTTTTGAGGTCAGCTGTTTTTTCATTTTGAATCGATTCATTAATCTTTGAAGCTTTTGTCAGATGATGCGTACCAGGTGCAAGAATGGGCTGGTTGAGGGTAGCAAAAACATGATAGACATTTTTACCACCGACAGCCACATCTTGTACTGCTTTATCAGTACCTGCAAATGAACCCGGGAGGAAGATAACCTGTCTGTCAAAATAGCGTGAGTATGCAGCATTAGCCGAGATACTCGGAAGTAATCCACCTTTGACTTCATTGGTTATTTCTCGTGCATGGATTTCTTCCAGTATTTGCACCTGTATTGCTTTATTTCCCTGTTTTGCCATTTCCAAAGCATCTTTGAGTGCCAGCATTTTTTTCTGGGCATGCAATGGTTTACTGCTACCAATGAGTAGCAGTAGGGTAACGATATATAGGATATTTGTTTTCATTGAATTATAATTTGTGGTGATGTTCACTTGTTACGGTATACATGCTTTTCCTTTATTTTTTGCTAAGCAAATCGCTGCTTATTGCGGAGGAAATGAAACCATCATGAGCATATTTTTTCCCTTTTAGATTTATTTGTAACCCTATTCAAGATTTTTCGATCGCTTCATCGTTTTTTTTGTGTGGGTATGCTCATGATCTGTTTCAGTTTAACTTAATGTTGTATTTCGATAGCGCGCTCTTCAGTTGGTTCCTCAACAACAGCTTTTGGAGTTTTCTTACTTGATAAATACGAGTAAACTGCCGGAATGATAAATAGGGTGAGGATACCTGAAAAGACAAGTCCTCCGGCAATCACGATTCCTAATGACTGGCGGCTATTGGCTGTCAGTGCAATGGGTAATGCACCAAATATCATGGCAAGAGATGTCATAAGGATCGGTCTAAAACGCTGCTCTGCAGCTTGAATCGCAGCATCGTATTTCGAAAGGCCTGTTTCCTTGAGGTGGTTGGCAAATTCAACGATCAGAATTCCGTTCTTAGTAATCAGTCCTACTAATGTGATAATCCCGATCTGGCTAAATACATTTAAACTCTGCTCATACCAGTAAAGACTAAGCACTGCTCCAGCAATTGCCATGGGTACGGTAAGCATAATGGTAAGTGGATCGCGCATGCTTCCAAATTGTGCTGCCAGAATCATATAAATAAGTACGAGTGCCAGGATGAGCGTAAAGGTGATATTGCCTTGACTTTCGGTATAATCTCTGGACTGACCGGCAAGTGAACTTTTGAATGTTTCGCCCAGTACTTCTTTTTTTATTTTTTCGATTTCCTGTATACCTTCTGCGAGACTTACTCCTGGCGCTGTTGCCGCAGATACAGTTGCTGATGTATACTGATCATAGCGATAAATGGCCGCCGGACTAACGGCTTCTTCCATTGTTATCAGGTTATTAAGTGGAATCATCTGTCCTGAAGTTGAACGGACATAAATTGTATTCAGATCGCTTTTATCATTTCTGTACTGGCGGTCTAATTGTCCGATCACTTCGTACTGACGGTCGTTACGTAAGAAATATCCGTACCGCTGTCCTGAGAACGAGAGTTGTAAGGTATGGGCTATTTCTTCGATGGATACGCCCATCATAGAAGCTTTTGCACGATCGATATTTACTTTCACCTCAGGTTTGTTGATCTTAAGATCAGCGTCAATGAATAGCAGTTTTTTACTTTGGCGTGCAGCAGCAGGAATTTTGGAAGCACGGTAGTCAGACTATCTAAGTTCGGAGCCTGAAGAACATATTGAATAGGCATACCACCACCATAACGGGTTCCGATTGTTGGAGGTAAATAAGGGAAGAGCAGAAAGCCTCTAAATTTACCCGCAGCTGCTCCATATTGGTTATATAGATCCTGAATGCTGGATTTTCTTTCCTTTGGATCTTTAAGATAGATACTCTGCACGGCTACGTTGACCGGTGCTGGGGCCGGAATGAATGAAATAGCGACCATGGAGTAGGTTTGGTACAATCCGTCGGTCGAGTCATTTACATACTTTCCAACTTCGGTCATATGCTTTTTCATATAATCAAAAGAGACACCTTCAGGAGCTATAGCGATGAGGTTCATGTTGGAACGATCTTCTACAGGTGCTAGTTCTGAAGGAAGTTGCTTACCTATAGCATAAATAAGCAGGGTAGTGCCCGCTAAGAAGACCCAAGCTAACCATCGAACGCGCATAAATGCAATCAGTAAATAGCGTAGCCATTGTTTAGACTAACGAAAAAGGGTTCGGTGACACGATAGAACCAACTCGGTTTTTCTTTTTTCTTCAAAAAGTATGCACTTAGCATAGGGGTCAGTGTAAGCGCTACAAATGCTGAGACCAATACTGATCCTGATACGACAATGGCAAATTCTTTGAAAAGTTGTCCACTGATTCCACCCATAAAAATAATGGGTAAAAATACGGCTGCTAACGTAATTGTCGTGGAAATAACCGCAAAATAAATCTCTCTTGTACCTTTAAATGCCGCCTGAATAGGGGACATACCCTCTTCAATTTTTTTATAAATATTTTCTAACACGACAATCGCATCATCTACGACCAGTCCAATGGCAAGCACCAATCCAAGAAGTGTCAAGATATTGATCGTGAAACCGGCAATATACATAATGAAAAATCCGGAAAGAATGGATACCGGAATGGCAAGAACGGGAATAATAGTAGATCTCCAGTCTCTCAGGAATAGAAAGATAATCAAAACCACGAGTCCGAATGCTATGAATAAGGTTTCTTCGACCTCTTTAATGGATTCGCGTACGGAGCGCGTATAGTCGAACCCTACGATCAAACGATATTCTGAAGGAACTTCTTTTCTTAATTGATCTAACCTTCTGTAAAACTCATCGACGACTTCTATGGCATTTGCTCCACGTTGTATCTGAATAGCAACACCGACACCGATACGGTTCAGATTTCCTGTTTCGTTGATGATGGCAGTACGTTCATTCTCTTCTCCTAATTCGGCTGATCCAATATCTTTTAATCTTATGATGGTATTGTCAACTTGCTTAATGAGCATTTCTTCAAAATCTTTTACAGAAGTTAGGCGTCCCATCGTCCGGATGCTAAGCTCACTGTTGTTTCCTTCGATTCGACCTGCCGGCAAGTCAATATTCTCGCGGAGTAATGCTTGTCTTATATCGGCAGGAGTAAGTTGATATGCCGCAAGTTTTGCTGGTTCAAAGCGCAATCGCATAGCATACTTATGCTCGCCTACGATGGCTACATTATTAATACCAGGGATAGACTGCATTCTATCTTTGATAGTCGTAGAAGCAAGGTGACTTACTTCTTTTATATTTTTGGTGTCGCTTTCCACTTCCAGGAATGCCACCAGATTGTCTGGTGATGATGCCTTTTGTACGATTGGTGGATCGACATCGCTCGGGAGCTGTTTGCGAGATTTGGAAACTTTGTCTCTAACATCGTTCAGCGCATCCTCAATGTCAATTTCCCGATTAAATTCGATTGAAATAACACTTACCTGTTCTCGCGATTCGGATGATATGGTCCGTATGCCACTTGATTCGGCAATGGATTCTTCCATCGGTCTGGTCAGTTTAGATGCAATTACATCTGGACTTGCACCAGGATAGAAGGTAATGACCGTAATGACGGGTGGTTCTGTTAACGGGAATTCGCGGATACCTAGTTGTTTCCATCCTATTATTCCTAATATGACGATAAGGAGAGAAAATACCCCGGCCAAGACGGGTTTTTTTATACTTAAATCTGATATACTCATGAAGCTAAGATTTGAAATTAATTAATTTGACAGGACAGCTTTTACGGGAGTACCGTCTCCTAAGCGCAGCATATTGGAAACAATGATGCTGTCGTTTGGCATGATACCAGACGTTATGATTGCGTCCTTTTCTGTTCTGTTACTTACGGTGACTGCCATCGGTTTTGCAACCCCATTTTTGATCACAAAAACAGCATAGCCTTTTTCACCTGGTGCTAAAGCCTCAGTTGGAACTGTTATTCCTTTTGCACCTTGATTATTTACTTGGAAGTACACTTTAGCCGATAGACCTGCCCGGAATTGTCCGTCGGCATTATTTGTTATTGCTTGTACCTGTAAGCTTCTGCTTTGTGCTTCAAGACCTGGTTCTGTAGCTGCTATTGTAGCGAAATATTCGGTATCGGATAATTCGGATGTAAACTTAATTTTGCTTCCTGTCTTTATTAATGGTAAGTATTTTTCTGGGACAGAGAAGTTGATCTTAATAGCGCTTTGATCCTGTAAGGTCACGAGTGTCTCTCCGGGAGATACATAGGCTCCGAGATGTACTTTTGAAATACCAATTTTCCCGGAGAATGGCGCCCGGATTATGGTCTTTTCTAAATCTACTCGAAGCAGCTGTTCTTGTGCATTTAAAGATTCGAATCGCATAACGGCCTCATCATATTCTTGCGGTTTTACGGTTTCGGTTTTTAATAGATTGCCAAGTCTTTCTTTATTCAGTTTAGCGAGATTCAATTCGGCACCTACTTGTTTTAAACGGGATCTGATATCGGCATCATTGAGTTTGTAAAGTACGGTTCCTTGACTGATATAACTACCGTCTTTAAAAGATACCTGAGTAATCTTCTGAGGGAGCTCGCCAACTATGGAAACTTCTCGATAAGGCACCATGGTGCCGACGACGGCTTCTTTTTGATCGAGTTGCTCTTCCTGTGCGATGATGATATCTACGGGTAATTTACTGGCATCTGCGGATGGTGTTGGTGCTTTTTCTGACGTTTTTTCTTGTTTATTTTCACAAGAAATAAGTAAGATGCTTAGTATGGGAATTAAAATTCCTAATCTTTGTATTGTGTATTTGTATAACATGTTTTGATGTTTTATTTTTAACAATCGATTAAATTTCATTGCCAAAATTAGATACAAATGCGACCGCACTTTTACAGAATTACAGATAAGAGTTATGATATTTATTTTGATGTTTTATATCGTTTTTTGCTGAATGGCGTGAGTAGAATCGCTTAACATCTTGCCAAAAAATAGGAACTCCTGTTCATATATATAAACAGGAGTTCGAATAAATATTTGAATTAATTAATGCGGTCTATTACCGCTAATTTTCTTTAGCAGTTTTCTAAACTTGGTTTTTATTTTTTGATTGCTCTTCTATAATTGCTAGTTTATTGCGTTTCATTCTTTTATAATGGGAAGATGTAAAACCTGTGTATTTCTTCAACTGGTTTGACAGGTGTGCAGGACTACTGTACCCTAGACTATAGGCAATTTCAGATAAGGAGAGTTGTGTATAAAATAACAGTTCTTTTACTTTCTCTATCTTCCTTGAGATAATGAATTTTTCAAGTGTCCATCCTTCTGAAGATGAGAATAGTGCACTTAATGAATCATAATCTTTACGTAATTCGTCGCGGATAAGTGTTGAGAATTTAATGCGTTCGCCAGTGTCTAATTGTTTTTGAATGCCTTTTTCTACAGCGCTTTTAATCTGCGAGATGAGTCTCTGATCTTTGTTATATAGTAAATCAAAACCATACTTCTGCAACATGGTTTTGATAACTTGCTCTTCAAGGATTTTATCCCTTACTTTTAGAATTACTTCACCTAAGCGTATGTCGGAAATCTCCAAGCCAAGCTTTGGTAATTCTTCTGACAGAATGTATATGCACCTATCGCACACCATTCCTTTGATTAATAGTTTCATGGATAAAATAAATGTTTAATATTGATTGTGTTATGTGATCAAAATTGCGTTTTTATCAGTAATAAAATATTACGTTATTTCTTGTTTATTTTATGAAATTTTAAGAATCATGAAAATAATCGACAAATTTATTAGCATAAAAAATTACAAACTAAACAAGTAAAAGCAGCAATAATTTACGATCAATCATACAGATTTTTGTATGAAGTAAAAACGTGAAAAAAATGAAAAATAGACAAAATACGGAAGATCAAATTTTAAATGTGCTTAAAGATTATGAATCAGGAAAAAGTGGTACGGAGCTGTTTGCTAAATATGGTGTATCAGGGACAAATATTTTTGAACTGAAGAAAAAATCTAAGGACTTAGGGACAGATATCTTGAAAGAGTTTATAGATCTACATGACGAAAATTATAGGTTGAAAACGATGTATGCTGATTTAAGTTTGCAATATCGTAAACTGAAAGATGTATTAAAAGAGAATTTCTAAATGAAATATCCGATAAGTAGTATCTGTCGGGAAAAAGTGTTCAATAAAGTAGGTGTAAACAGGGTGTTATTATTAATCAGCTATAATCTAAACATAATTTCAGGGATACTTTATTGTGTTTTAAGGTATCCCTGAGATTTAAAATCTTTTAATTGCCACAACAACCTGTTGCGCAACTTGAGTCTTGTGTGATGTTATCAGCGACTTTATAACCCGCTTTTTCAATCGTTTCAATTACCTCCTTTTTTTCATTGTCATCTTCATAGTTGATGAACAACTTGCCACTTTCAATTTTTTCGATTGTAATGCCTGCGATACCTTGCACAGCACTGTTCACTCTTGTTTGGCAATGAGCACTCTGCATGTCTGGTATACTCAATTCTATTTTTTTCATTTTTAACTAATTTTGATATAGCAAATTACCGGATAGTTATTGAATCCTATATTACACTTTTTCCTATTTGATTTGCGATATTTACTGATGGAATGGTGTATTGTGTCGAAGTCGAGACTGTTCTCTGTAATTGATGAAGGTGGTTCAATAGAAAAGGCGGCCCTTAATGATGGAACCGCCGATTTAAATATTGTGCTTTTTATTTAAAGTCGAAATTATAGTTACTGTTTTTTTGCAATAGGTGTGTAGTCGGGAAGATTCGTTACTCTTATCGTATCGATCCCTTCCAAAGACCATGTAATAGGAAGCATGGTCATATAGCCGCATTTCGGACATTGGTCTCCTTCTATACCGATCATCTCCTTATGTGATGGACAACCTGTAATAAAATTACCATTTTTATCAAGTGCGTGACCGAGTTCATTTTCGTACTTGTTTACTCTTTTTGTTGCCCCATTATTCTGAGCAACTTCCGTATGATTGGGAGTATCTCCATCTTGATGATCATGTCCTTTTTTGCGCTTGTGTTATCGCTGGCACAAGCTGATAAAAATGCAATTGCCAAGGTCAGTATCGCTATTATAAATTTGTTTATTTTCATATTGTTACGATTAATAGTTTATCATCTTCTAGCTCTTATTGGGTTATTTTTTCCATTTTAACCGCAAGCTATTGCTTACCACACTTACACTGCTTAGGGCCATTGCTGCTCCAGCAAACATGGGATTGAGCAAGAAACCATTGATCGGAAAAAGAATTCCTGCAGCAATGGGAATGCCGATAAGATTATAGATAAATGCCCAGAACAGGTTTTGCTTAATTGTTGCTACAGTCTGTTTCGAAAGACGTATAGCCTGTGAGATTTTTGACAAGTCGGATGAAATAATAGTCATTTTGGCGACATCCATTGCTATATCACTTCCCTTACCCATGGCAATACTGACATCTGCCGTAGCTAGTGCGGTACTGTCATTAATACCATCGCCTACCATTGCTACTGTTTTACCTTCTTGTTGTAGTTTTTTTACAAAATCAGCTTTATGTTGCGGTAGTACTTCGGCCTTGTAGTTCGCTATGCCCGTCTGCTGCGCAATGGCTTTTGCGGTAGCTTCATTATCACCTGTAAGCATATACAATTCGATGCCCATCCGTTGCAATTGCTTAATGGCCTCAATAGATGTTTCTTTTATCTTGTCTGAGATTGCGAGTACGGCCAATGCTTGATGACTGTCTGCAAACCAGATAACTGTTTTTGATTGTTCACTCCATTTATCAGCTTGCAGCTGCAGTTCATCTGTAATACTGATATTGTTTTCCAGGAGTAATTTTCTATTACCTGCCCAATAATTTTCATTATTGTAACCTGCTTTTGCACCTTTGCCTGTTATACTTTCAAATGTGCTTAGTGAAACGGGAGCTGTACCTGCCATATGTTTAACGACTGCTTCAGCTAAAGGGTGTTCAGACTGTTTTTCTAAACTGAATAAAATCTGCTTTACTGTTTCATCCTCATTTAACCATTTGATACCGGTAACCTGTGGTTTTCCTTCAGTGATGGTTCCAGTTTTATCTAAAACAATCGCATTTACTTTTTTGCTAATTCAAGACTTTCAGCATCTTTAATCAAAATTCCATTTTCTGCTCCCTTACCAACACCGACCATAATTGCGGTAGGTGTAGCTAATCCCAAAGCACATGGACATGCAATCACTAATACTGTTACTGCAGCCAGAAGACCCTGTACTAAACCGCTTTCTCCACCTAATACAATCCATAACACAAAAGTGATAAGCGCAATGCCAATAACTACGGGAACGAAGATACCTGCGATTTTATCGACAAGTTTTTGTACAGGAGCTTTGCTTCCTTGTGCATCCTGAACCATTCTGATGATTTGAGCAAGCATTGTTTCCTTACCAACTTTGACCGCGGTAAATTGGAAACTTCCCTTCTGATTGATGGTTCCTGCAAATACTTTCTCATTTTCGATTTTCAACACAGGAACAGGTTCTCCACTTAGCATGCTTTCATCCACATACGAATTACCTGATTTTACTATACCGTCTACAGCAATTTTTTCTCCCGGTTTTACTAATATAACATCGCCTGCATTTACATCTTCTATTGCTGTTTGTTTCTCAGTACCGTCAGATTGTATTACCATCACTGTTTTAGGTTGTAATCCCATCAGTTTTTTATAGCCGATGAGGTGTTTCCTTTCGCTTTTTCTTCAAGTAGTTTTCCTAAGAGAATAAATGCGATAACCACGGCAGCAGCTTCAAAGTAAACGTGTGCGTGTAATCCTCTTGCATGCCAGAAATCGGGTGCAATCATATTGAATACACTGAATATATAGGCTATACCTGTGCTTAAGGCTACTAGGGTGTCCATATTGGCCGAACGGTGTTTTGCTTGTTTCCATGCATTGATATAAAAATCTTTACCTAACCATAGGACAACTGGTGTGGCAAAAAACCACATGATTTCATTGCCATAGGGCATATCCATAAAAAACATACCGATAGTCACTACAGGAAGTGAAAGTAGGATCGCCCAAATGGTTTTATTTTTTAGTGTACGGAATTTCTTTTCATGTATTGCCTCTAACGTCTCCTGTTCTTTGGCTTCGTCTTCAATGAGTAAATCAAATCCGATGGACTGAACTGCTTTTTGGAGCGCTAATGGTTGGTCATATTGGGAAGATACTCTACGGACAATCTTGCTGTAGCAAAATTGACAGCTGCATTGACGACGCCGTCAGCATATTTAACACCGCTTTCTGCACTGATGGCACAAGACGCACAGGTCATATTAAGGACAGGAAAGGATTGTTTTACAGTAGTAACGCCATAACCTAAATCCTGGATGGCTTTAACAGCCGCCGTCACGGTATCGGTATCATTGACCGTTATCGTTGCACGGCGATTGTTTAGCTCTACTTTGTGGCTTTCAATACCTTTAACCTGTGCTAATCCTTTATCTACAATCAAAGCACAATGTTCGCTGTCTACATCTTCTAAAGGAAGGAATATTGGTTGCCTATTATTCGTTGCCATATTTTGTATCTTTTATTTTATGATACAAAGTTGAGAACAATTAAGGTTTTGGGTATTGCACTTTAATGGAAAAGAGTTGTAAGATTTACACCTCGTCCAACGGTGTTCTTTTGTCTTCTTTGATCTGCTTGAACTGACTTGGTGTAAGCCCTGTTACTTTTTTGAACTGGTTGCTTAAGTATGCAACACTGGAATAGTTAAGGCTGTCAGCAATTTCGCTTAAAGACAATTCGTCGTATCCTAACAGTTCTTTGACTTTTTCAATCTTTTGGGCAATAAAGTATTTTTCGATCGTCGTGCTTTCAACTTCTGAGAATAGGTTTGAAAGATAATTATAATCATGTTGTAACTTATTGCTCAAAATATCGGATAGGTTATTTTTTGTTTCACTGTCTTGGTAATGTACCAACTCAATAATAACGTTTTTGATACCCTCAATGATTTGACTTTTTTATCGTCAATGACTTCAAATCCTCTTGCTAATAGATTTTCATTCAGCATTTTAATTTGATCGTCCGATAATTCTTGCTTCAAAGCCACTTTTCCAAGGGTCACATTTTCTGTTTGAATGTCAAGTTTTTTTAATTCACTCTGTACCACCATGATACAGCGGTCGCATACCATGTTTTTTATATATAGTGTTGCCATATCTTTTCTTTATATGCTAAAATAATGTATGAAATCGAACAGGTAAATGTACAATTAATATTTATAGGTCATCAATTTTTTAAAAATTTGGCGCTATTCCTAATTGCATATGCTTGTTGTTTATAAAGGATTAATGGGTATCATACTGCGACCCCTAATCGACATATGCATTGTTCGTTAAACTTCCTCTTTGATAAGAATCGGGTAGGGGTATTCTGTCTTTCTAGGATAAGTTTTTAGAGTTAGAGGAAGGTTTGCCGATATTTCTGAGGGCTGATTCCTATTAATTCTTTGAATAGGTTTGAAAAGTCGGAATACTGTCGTAACCGATTCTGTAAACAATTTCACTAATATACAGTGATTGATCTTCTAATAATTCTAATGCGAGCTGCATACGGCTTAATTTTATAAACTGAAAAATGGTTATATCTGTTTCTTTTTTAAATTGTCTTGACAATGTCCGCTCGGGAATATTTACGTGTTTGGATAAGGATGTTATTGTAATGTGTTCACTGATTGATTGCGTAATATATTCAACAACTTTTAGGAGTGACTCGGATTTTGGTGGTTGTGCATGAAGTTTTAGGGGGCTGACTAATATATATGATAACATTTTTTTTAAAGACGCTAAGCCAACTTTTTTCAGTTCTTTATCGGACCAATGTTGTACGCCAAAGGCTAAAAGATTATCCAGTAAGTTTGATGGAGAGAAAATAGCGATATTTCCCCAATGTGCAATAGGATATTGTTCCTTATTCAAATCAAGAAAGATCGTCTTGAGTTTTAAATTGGGCGATCTTGATATTAATTTATGTTTGACTTGCGCGTCAACATAAGCGTAGTGGCGGGCAGGAATACAAAAACTTCCCTTTTCTGAGTAGAGATATACGGCGCTCATTTCGGGGGAGATAAGCTGTGCTTTTTCATGATCATGTATCTCGGTATTAAATTGACCAAAATACCGGATCTCAATATTTCCATCTTCAATAACTTTTGTACAATCTAGTGTTGATATATAAGCTTTTGGCATAATTAGATAAGTATTGCTCTATTTTCAAATATAACAAAATAAAATCTGTCTTTATTTGGCAAAAAGAAATAGAATGAATAAGAAAAAATAGATATTTTCGATACAACTCTTCGCGATGGCGAGCAGGGACCTGGGTGCTTGTTGACTCTTCAATCAAAACTGGAAATAGCCGAACAGCTTGAATTTCTAGGTGTTGATATTATAGAAGCCGGTTTCCCTGTGAGTTCTCCTGCAGATTTTAAAGCCGTACAGGAAGTTTCAAAATTAATTAAAAATGCTAAAGTGTGCGCATTGGCAAGAGCTCGTGAACTGGATATTGACATTGCGGTTGATGCCCTCAAAAATGCGGTGTGCCCTCGTGTGCAACTTGGTATCGGGACTTCGGATATTCATATTAAAAATAAATTTAATAGTACCAGAGATGAAATTTTAGCCGTAGCATTTAAAATGGTGAGGTATGCGTCAAAAAAATTGAAGAGGTGCAATTTGCTGAGGATGCTGGTAGAGCTGATAATTTATTCTTAGCAAAAATGGTTGAAAATGTAATTGATGCGGGAGCAAAGGTTGTTAATTTACCAGATACAAATGGTTTTTGCACACCATTTGAATATTATGAAAAGATAAAATTTGTGATTGACACTGTTCCGAATATTCATAAAGCTAAAATCTCTGTCCATTGCCATAATGATCTGGGAATGGCGACTGCAAATACGATCGCAGGTCTGCTGGCTGGCGCTAGCCAAGCGGAAGGCACTGTAAATGGTGTTGGTGAAAGAGCTGGAAATGCCGCTTTGGAGGAAATCATTATGACGCTTATGATCAAAGATCTGCCAGTGTATACGACTGTGAATCCGATCTATATTAGTAAGTTGAGTAAAATGGTCGAGAGGGCTATGTCGAATGATGTTCAGGCGAATAAGGCTATTGTTGGGAGAAATGCATTTGCGCATTCTTCGGGAATTCATCAAGATGGTGTACTGAAGGACAGAAGCAATTATGAAATTATAGATCCTGCGATGATCGGTTTCGAGTTACCGGATCTTATACTGACAGCCCGAAGCGGTAGAGCTGCATTGAAAAATAGGATGCAAACGCTAGATATACAATTTGTAGAAAAGGAATTTGAGTTGTATTATGACTGTTTTTTGCGGTTAGCGGATACTAAATCTATTGTAACTGATGCTGATCTAGTGGATTTATGTCGTGATATTAATAAGGGATAAGCTGACGCATTGAATTTCCTGATTCTTCATAGCATATGATAGGATCATTTTTTAACATATGTAAAATTTATAATCAATGCTTTTGGTCAATTTTGTACTCCGCATGATAGGTTGATTACAATAGATGTATAAAATTGAATTGATTATAAATGAGTAAGTATGGATCTTAAGAAGATATTAGTGGAAATTTATCCATTGCCTGAAGAATCGATTTCGAAGTTGCTGCTATTAATTCGAGAAGTTCATTTTCCAAAGGGGCATATTATTATTAAAGCTAATAAAATCGAAAAGTCGATATATTTTATCAAAAAGGGAATTGTTCGAGCTTATGCTGAGCATGAAGGTTTACAACGTACTTTTTGGTTCGGTGAGGAAGGTGAAACTATTCTTTCCATGAAAAGCTATGCTGAAAATGAAAGAAGTTATGAATTTATAGAATTAATGGAACCTTGTCAACTTTATGAACTTGAGATAAAAGCAGTAAAACATTTATTTAACGAAGATATTTACATTTCTAATTGGGGTCGAAAACTTGCTGAAAAGGAATTGATAAAAGTTGAAAATAAATTGATATCCCGGGAGATACAATCTACAAAAGAAAGGTATGAGTTGTTGGTGAGTAAAAATCCGAGTTTATTGCGTCGGATACAATTGAAATATTTGGCCTCTTACCTGGGGATAACGCAAGTTACGCTAAGTAGGATCAGAAAAAAAGTTAGGGCAATATTATTATAACGCATTTAATAATGAACGTTTTATTTGCTGCAAGGAGTAATTATAAAAGGTTCATCCAATTGGCTGAAAACCCTTTTGTTATTTTAGTTCGGAGGTCTGGTACTGCTGGATTCATTAAGAAAGAACTTATTTGTATGTAGGTATTATTTAACATATGTAAATTTTTATCTGTTTTTGATTTATCAATTTTACACCCATATTAAATATGATTTGCTAAATAAACAAAATTCAGATATGGAAAAAACGATAGGATCGGTTAGGCAGTTTCTTGAAGCTAATTTTTTACATTTTAATGCGGCGAGTCTGGTTGACGCAGCGAAAGGTTATGAAGCTCATTTGGAGCAGGGGGGTAAAATGTTGGTTTCATTAGCCGGAGCAATGAGTACTGCTGAGCTGGGAATTTCATTGGCAGAAATGATTCGACAGGATAAAATCGCGATCATAAGCTGTACGGGTGCTAACCTCGAGGAAGATATTATGAATTTGGTTGCACACTCGCATTATAAAAGAATTCCAAATTATAGGGACTTAACTCCTCAAGATGAGTTAGATCTTCTTAAAAGTAAATATAACCGCGTGACGGATACTTGTATACCGGAAGAGGAGGCATTCCGGAAAATACAGGTTCATATTGAGAAAATCTGGAAAGATGCTGAGCAAGCTGGTGAAAGATTTTTCCGCATGAGTATATGTATAAACTTTTATTAAGTGGTGTTCTTAAGGATGTATATGAAATTGATCCTAAAAACTCCTGGATGCTTGCCGCAGCGGAAAAGAATCTACCGATTGTGGTCCCAGGATGAGGATTCGACTATGGGAAATATCTTTGCTTCCTATGTTATAAAAAATGAATTAAAATCATCAACGGTTAAGAGCGGTATTGAATATATGGTCTGGTTAGCTGACTACTATGCGAAGCATGCTATTGATCAAGGTATCGGTTTCTTTCAAATTGGAGGTGGAATTGCGGGCGACTTTGCGATGTGTGTAGCGCCAATGCTGGAGCAGGATCTTGAAATGGAAAATATTAAAAAGTGGCGATATTATTGTCAGATCACAGATTCAACTACTTCGTTTGGTTCGTATTCCGGATGTATCCCGAATGAAAAAATAACCTGGGGTAAACTGGACGTGGATACTCCTAGTTATGTTATTGAGTCCGATGCAACAATAGTTGCTCCTTTGATCTTTGCCTATCTTTTAAATCGATAACATATTTCTTCATTATGGTGTGCATCTCGTGATGCACACCATAAATCTAAAATTTTTAATAATTGAATAATGCATGATATCAAAAATCTGAGATGGTTCTGTTTGTTTCTTTTCACACTGTTTGTGTCTGTATCAAAGGGGAATGCTTCGGATGCAAAGAGTTCTCAAAAGGAAAATATAGATCGCTTCATACAGCACCATCTGGAGGATGACTATTATTTTTCGTTGTTTAAAGACGAAGAGAATAACCTCACTTATGGATTTCCTTTGCCAGTGATATTAATAGATGAGGGTATTAACATATTTTCATCATCTAGGTTTATCCATACGGATGGTCCTGTCCAGATCGAGGATAAGTTTTATCGTATAGATCATAATAAAATTTATCGAACTGATGAGAATGGGGATAAGCTAGTTGAAGCTAATAAATTTGTAAAACCGATCGATTTGTCTATTACAAAAAATGTTGTTGGTTTGATTTTGACTGCTGGTTTAATGTTTTTTATGTTTATAGCATTGGCAAGATCATATCGGAAAAATAAGCTGCCACAGGGATTTGGACGAGTGTTAGAGCCTCTTATTATCTATGTGCGCGATGAAATGGCTAAGCCTAATATCGGCTCTAGATATCAGGAGTTTTTGCCTTATCTTCTTTCTGTTTTCTTTTTAATATGGATTTTAAATCTGATTGGGTTAACTCCTTTAGGTTTTAATGTTACTGGAAATATTACGGTAACATTATGTTTGGCTTTATTTACTTTAATCATTACCAATATGAAGGCATCTAGGAGTTATTGGAAGCATATTTTCTGGATGCCAGGTGTTCCAATTCCTTTTCGTATCGCATTGATGCCGATTGAGGTTATCGGAATTTTTACCAAAGCTTTCTCATTAATGATCCGACTGTTCGCCAATAATGTAGCTGGTCACACTGTTATTATGGGGCTTATTGCAATTATTTACTTATTGAATAATCAATTGACATTGGGGGGAAGTATTGCTGTTTCACTTTTACTGACTTCCTTTTTGTTTATTATCAAGTTATTGGCGGCATTTTTACAAGCTTATATCTTTACAATGCTTTCCTCTCTTTTTATTGGACTGGCGGTGCAAGAGGATGAGCATCATTAATTCATGACGGGTGCTAACTTCAGCTTAGGCATATTTTTTTTCCTAACAACTTCGTACCGCTCATAACAAAGGAGCGGTATGAAGTTGTTTTTAGTATGGACAGGTTTACATCAGTCCAAATTTCAATCCGATAAAAAAGTTCTTGGTCGACCAGGACCATAAATATAATTACTGTCTCTATTTTTACCGATATCAAAATCTTTCTGATATTGATTGAACATATTCTGAATACCAATATTGAATTGAAGATCTTGCTTAATTTGTTTTAAGGTAAATCGATAGGATAATTTGATGTTATTTTCTAAAAATGTGGGTGAGGTGTTAAGGACATCCTGATTAATGCCTGGGGCACCTGCAAAATGAGGTACTTTCATCGGACCAGTCAAAACTCCTGATAAAACGGCATTGAAGCGATTCTGGGGCCAAAAACTGAGTGTATAATAACCGTAAAGATCGGGCGAACGCAGATATTTTCTTGTTCCTGAAATAGTTGAAGACCAAGATACAGCTTCATCATAGGTTGATTTTTGGAATGTTAAACCCGTCTCAAGCTGTATTTTCTGATCATAATTGAATCTTCCTTCAGCTGTGATTCCTCTTACGGATGAGCTGGATCCATTTTTTCGTAAGAGTTGCTGATTGTTATTTTGATCGGTACCGATTTCTTCTAAAACAAAAGTATTATACAGTCGTGTGAAAAAACCATCTACCGTGAAACCGTAGATAAAATGTTCACTTGCTTTATTGAAATCTAATGAAACGTTAAAGCTATTGGATGTTTCTGCGATCAGGTTGTCATCTGTTCTAATGACGGAAACTCCACCTCCGGCAAAAGCCATATGCATGTCGGTTTCTAATGCTTGCGGTGCTTTAAACCCTCTCGCGTAGGATGTGCGAAGCTGGGTTTCACTACCCAATTTATATAATGCACTTAACCTAGGGGTCAGTACAAGTTTATCTATACGATTGGATTTATTTAACCGTAGTCCTGATAGAACGGTTAATTTTCGGGTTACTTCCCAGTCACTTTGTAAAAAAGCACCCAATAGATTGACATGCTGATCAATAAGATAATCATATGCCTTAATTTCATCGAAAGTGTATTCATATTGATTTTCAATTCCGGTGGTAAAGGTGTTTTTTCCATTCAGAAAATCAGAGCTGATGTAATTGTATTGGACTCCGCTTTGAATGGAGTGATTTTTTGTATGCCCCCAGGCATCGATCTGATCTATACCTGTATAATGTGTTCTTTTTGTGTTTTGAGCAGCGCCATAAACGCTAAATGAGCTTTCTTTATCCTTTGCCTGATGTTCATAATTGAAGCCTCCCACTAAGATATTATGTAATCGATACTCGGACTGGTCGGCTTTGTCGGCCTGTAGATCTAATTTATTTCCACCTTTTCTTTCTTCGTTAATACTCCAACCATTTATTTCCAGTTTATCCTGAGGAGATAACTTAAAAAATGAATTGAAACCAAAGGAGTTGTTTTGTAACATGGGCATTTCGGAAAACCCATCGCCATTTGCATCGTAAGAATTACGGTTGCGGTGAGATGCAAAGAAAGAAACTCCCGCATTTTGCTCTTCATTGACTGCTGTTAGATTGGCATTGAAAAAATGATCCCAGGTTTTGTTGCCCATTAATGAACTGTTATTTGAAAGTGTAAAAGAGCTTTTTTTGGCTTGCTTGGTTAGAATATTGACTGTTCCGGCTATAGCTGATGAACCATATAAGACTGATCCGCCACCTCTGACGATTTCAACACGATCAATCATGTTGGCAGGTATCTGTTCTAATCCATATAAACTCATCAACGAACTAAATACGGGCCGACTATTAATTAAAACCTGTGAATAAGAACCTCCTAATCCATTCATCCGCAATTGAGAATAGTTGCAGGTCTGACAGTCTATTTCCATACGTAGACCGGGCTGAAAACATAATCCGTCTGCTAAGGTGTTGGATTGTGTGATGTTGAATGTTCTACTATCAAGGATATTGACTGCTACAGGACTTTCGGATTTTTTGCGTTCCGTGCGGGTACCGGTTACAACGACACTATTTAAGCGATTGCTGATCGAGGTCAATGCTACATCTCTTACTTGAAGTTTTGTATCTGCTATTGTTAACGTTAAAAGCTTTGTCGCAAAACCAATGAAACTTACTTTGATCTGATGCGAACCTACAGGGATATTTTGCAATTCATAATTTCCTGTGCTGTCTGCTTTTGTGGCAAGACCTAATAGGGGAATGCTTACTGTGGCCCATTCAATAGGTTCTCCTTCGCTATCTGTTATTTTACCTTTTAGACGTGCAGTTTGGGCAGAAAGAGTCAAACTCATCAAAATGAGGACTCCTGTTATTAAAAAAATGTTAATGTTCATTATGTAAATATTATTTGTTAGTCATGCAAATCTATAAAGTTTGTATGAACTAACAAATTATTTATAACAATATTGTTAGATTGTGCTAATAATTAGTAGTTTTGTTATAATGATATCACAGACTGAAGAAAATTATCTGAAAGCATTATTTGCTTTGACGAGTACAAAAGGTGAAGCCAGCGTAAATGAATTAAGTAAACTGCTGGATATAAAAATGCCTACCGTTAATGGTATGATGAAACGCCTCAGTGAAAAGGATTTTGTTATTTATGAGAGTTATAAACCTTTGAAACTTACGGAAAAGGGTAAGAAAGAGGCATCATTGATTATTCGGAAGCATCGTCTTACGGAAATGTATCTTGTGGAGAAAATGGGTTTTGGCTGGGAAGAGGTACATAATATTGCGGAACAAATTGAACATATAAATCTCCGGCATTTTTGAGAAAATGGATGAAATTTTAGGTTTTCCTGAAGTGGATCCTCATGGTTCTCCCATACCAGATGTAAATGGTAAATTAAAATTAAAAGAGTTTATTAAATTGAGCGATTGTAAAAGTGGTGATGTCGTAAAATTTATGGCTGTTAGACCTTCTTCGGAAGAATTGCTTAAATTTTTAAATAGCCGTCAATTGATTCTTGGGGCTGTGATTACGATAAAATCTGTTGAATTATTTGATAAGAGCATGTCTGTTAGTTACTCGGGTGATGGAACCGAGGTTTTAAGTAGTATGGTATGTGAAAAATTGCTCGTAGAACATATCAGTAAATAGGATGGTCTTTTTGCTAATGCCAGCAATTAGTAGTTTTAGAAATTGTAATTTTAAGTTTCTAATACTATTTTGAAGCTTAAAATGCTTTGATCTTTTAGGATTACTTGTAACATTTTGAGTACCAAAACTCAATTTTAGAACAGCTCAATGAGTTGTTTTTTATAATCAAACGTTTGACTAGATTGTCTAGGGACTTTCGGATAATTATCATCCGTTTCTGGAGAATCTGGTGTAAAAATTGCCTTTAATGTATATTATTATATATTTGAAATACAATGGAAGGAGGGGCTTATTGTTATCGTTTTTATGTGCGTCGATAATTAAGATCTGCTCGTTTTGTCATATTTCAAACCAATAATTATGTACCTAAGATATCAATTGTTATCATTTATTCTTTTTGTTTGCATGTACTCATTTGCTGTGCAAAAAACTGAAAGTTATCCTCGAAAATCTAATCAGAACTTGGCATTGCGTCTAGATGGCCATGATAATGATGTAAGAACGGGGATGGGTGTTTTACGGAATGAATGGACGATAGAAGCATGGATAAAAGGTGATGATCGTATATGGAAAGAATATGAAGCTATTTTTGGTGGAGGTGAGTATAGCGATCTAAATAGTTGTGATAATATGCCGTTAGTGGTTAAAAATGGTTATTTGCATAGTAATGGCGCAGGGATTATTGCTCCAGAGAAATTGGATGATAATTGGCATCATGTAGCGGCTTCCTGTAATGGGATGTCTACCTTTTTATACTTAGATGGTAAAGAAGTGGCTCGTAAAGATACAGTTGTTGCCATATTGCCGGGCGCAATCGGTCTTAACGAGAAAAAACAAAGTTTTGGCGGATTGATTGATGAGGTTAGAATATGGTCAAAAGCTGTTTCTATCAACGTAATCAAAAAGTGGAAAAATAAATCTGTTGAAAGATCGCACCCCCAGTTTTCGACCCTTGTAGGCTATTATACATTTGATGATTTTAAAGATGTGGTATCGGTAAACTGGGTAGGAAAGGGACATCTATCTTATCACTTGAGAAATGGGCGCAGTGACTATTATGGTGAGCTTCCTATGGCATATACGGTAGAAAATACCAATGTTTCTTTTCAAAATTTTGATAAGAAACAGCAATTGTTTAATGCGGTCGTCGTACAGAATGAATGGGATTTAGAGCAAGGTACTGTAGATGGCCAGCTATTAAAATTGAGGATCGTGGTACAGGGGGATCAAAAAGCGCTTAGCTTGGACGAAATTAATCTTGATCTCACGCAAAACTCTTCCTTGAAGGATTTCAATGAAATAAAATTGTTTATACGGGACAGTATCCTAAATCGAATATTAAACAGCCTATTTTTGATGGTACACAGCATCTCGAAGGAAGATGATTTTTAGGAATAAGGATGTAAAGGATAAATTTTACTTAAAACCAGGTGTTAATTATTTTCTCGTCAGTGCTGCTGTTCAAGATAAAGCGGAAGTCGGGCATCAACTGGGTGCGCTCATTACTCATTTCGTTTTGTCTGGAAAAAAATATAAACCTGAGATCGAGGAATCAAAGGTGAAACAGTTTGTTACTCCTAAAGACAAGAATAATTTTGTTAAAGTGCTACAATGGAATATCTGGCATGGTGGAGTGCATTTGGGTAAAGATAAAGGCCGAGAACGCATTATTGATTTGATCCAAACTTCTAATGCGGATATTATTACCATGCAGGAAGGGTATGGTGCACAGGATACGATCGCAAAAACTTTGGGATTTTATTTACAAACCAAATCTTCAAAGGACAATCTGGCATTGTTCAGTAGATATCCTATCAAGAAGATCCAATCAAGTGAACCGTTTAAATCTAATCCTGCAACGATCAAACTACCTAATGGACGTGATATTATAGTGAATGGCTGCTGGCTTAGATATGCGTATCGACCTGAATATACAAGTGGTTATCAAAACTTTGGTATGGAACCTAAAACCTGGGTTGCAGAAGACGCTATACTTTCTTTGGTGGATGTGAGAAATTTATTAGAAAAGGATGTTGATCCTTATGTTGAATCTGTAGATCAACCTATTATAATAGGCGGAGATTTCAATTCTTATAGTCACCTGGACTGGACAGAGAAAACTAAAGATCTGCATTTTGGTTATGGTGCTGTACCATTTCCGACATCGAAGTTTATGATAGAAAACGGTTTTAAGGATTCTTTTCGTGAAATTAATCCTGACGAATTAGGTAATCAGGGCGGAACTTTTGCACCTATATATGGTCAAATGCCTGATGCCAGAATAGATTTTATTTACTATAAGGGGGCTATTCAGGCGATCTCATCAAAAATCATTAGGACAAGTCCGGAAATTGATGACGTTTGGGCTTCTGATCATGCTGTTGTGATGACGATTTTTGAAACTACGTTAGGTAAAAATATTAATAAATAGATCTCGATCGTACTTTCATGAAGAATTAAAGTTATTAGCAATTGTTTATTTGATCTATACTTTACTAATTGTTCTGAAACCAAAATTCGGGAACAGTGTATCGCGCAAAAAAGTAAAAGTTTTTGAAAAAAAATAATCAATCTGCGATTTGATTTTCTCAAGGTATCTCCAGTAGTACCAGAATTGGATCTACTACTGGAGATTTTAATTTATTGCTTTTCTAGAACCCATTTTTGATTATTAGTACCAATATTATTATTGATACTGTATAATACAAGTTGTGTATTATCACTCGTGCTACTTCCGGGATTGTCGATGATGTATCCTTTGCTGAGAATGGTTTTAATGTAAACTGTATTATTGCTTTCCAGAAAATTGATGGTCCATTGTTGATTTTGGTTTGTCGAATTGGTATATTGAATTAATCCTGTGTTGATGTCATCTATACTTCCTGGAATATCGATAGATTTGGAACTAGCAACGTTTACTAAAGCATACCCAGCGCTTCCGGCAACGATTTTCCATTTTTGTGAATCACTTATGCTATTGCTATACTGTACGATCTGAGCTGCATTAGCGGTACTATTATCGCGAACAGTGAGGTATTTACCGCTGCTTACATTTTTTATTTTGTAGGTATCATTCGCACTGAAAATGGTGAGCGGAATTAATTTTGAGGCTGCTTGTTGATTAAAAATATCTGTTAATGTTATGCGGACTGTATAATTTCCTGATGTTAAACTGCTTGATAACGTGTCCACTCTTTTTTCGGGTTTAATTTTCTCCTGCGTTTGTATTACAGACCCTGAAGCATTTAAAAGCTCAAGTTTATAACTAAGCTGCGGTGATTTGTTTTCATTTATTCCCCAGGATACAATCAGCTTGTTGTTGTGGTAACGTGCAGTACTATAGCTGTTTTCTATGGTCGTTAATTCCGGTGCATTACCTTGACCTGCCTGCTCTGGTAAATTTAGTACCCGCCCTGTACCAAAGGCTGGATCTGGCGTGGTGGAACCGCCGTGTTCCATGAAATATGCGTCTTCTGTACTGTTGTATCCGACATTAAAGGCGCGATCAAATTGACCATTACGTACTGAATCATTGTCATTGGCAGAGAAATATCGGCTACTTGATTTTTCCCAAACGTTATTGATACTTAAATTCCAATTGTCTTTAAGAAATGCTTTACGGTGAAATCTACCATCATAATTTGGATTATCTCCGACCCAATTTTCTAAAAATGTTCCAGTACCTGACCCCAGATATCCTGCGCTTGCTTCACGGCCAATTGTAGAGGTATGCAACCATTTTCCTGTAGATAAATCTTGAACGAAATTGGCAATATATATTTTTCCATTTTCCTTCCAGGAACGAATGACCATATTATACCAAGTGTTGAGCGTCCAATTATAAGGATTTAATGTCTTTTGCCCATCGCCTTCACCACCAAATCGGCTGGCAATTGTTTTGCTATCGAGATAAGAGTAAAACGCTAAATTATTTGTTGCAGTATTTTTGTCCCACAGTGATGCGAGCATAATATTGGAAGTGCCATAGCGCAGGTCTGGTGTATCTTGAAGTCCCATATAACCGCCGTTATAATTTAGGACAGAAAGTATTCCGTTTTTGCCGTATTTGTGATCTTTATTTTGCTCATTTTCAATATTGCATCAGAAGTGAAATTGTAAACAAGATGTTGTGAAGGAGCTGCATTACTACCTGTCAATGTGAGGTTAAGTAAATCTTTGTCACTCTGTGAGATTAGATTTGAAGGCTTTTCTAATCCCGATTTTACAATTTCCTTTGAACACGCTATTGTGCTCAATGCAGCGAGAAATACGCTGTGAATCATTAATTTTCTCATAAAAGGATCTGTTTATAATGGGTTATTATTGCGTATTCTTGACGCAATGGTATTAAGGTAGGAAGTTTTCTTTGTATAATTAGCAGCTGATTTTAATGAAATCGATTGCGCAATTTTTAGTGTAATAAAAGAATGTGGGACAGATAGTGAGTTGTTTAAGATGTTGATTTTCAGTTTTATTCGGAACGCTGTTTAAATGATTAAAAAAAAATCATCAGTTTTTTGTTTAGACAAACAAACTTATGCTCGGTTACTATTGTTATATTATTAAGTTGCTAAATATTAAAAACATTAAAATAACATATATTATGGGAAATTTATTATATATAATCGCAGTCATTTTAGTCATTATCTGGGCGATCAGTTTTTTAGGAGGTTTCTACAGTGGCGGTATCATCCACGCTTTATTAGTCATTGCAATAATTGTTGTATTGTTGCGCGTTATTAGAGGAAATGCATAAACTTTAACTTACTGATAAACATTCAGGATATTTCAAGAGGGTAGGTTGAAAAGAGACTTTTTAAAAGTCTCTTTTTTATTATACAGGATCTGAATAAGTTGCAAATGCGTAATCTAATTCCTACTTTTTTGATCTGGAATAAGCAGATGGACTGACGCCTTTGCTATTTTTATAGAAATGAGAGAAATGACTTCGTCGTTGAATCCAAATTCGTCAGCAATCTGTCTGAAAGTAAAAAGTCCTGACGCTAATCGTTTATCGATCAATGTTATTTTATATGCTGTTAGATAGTCGCGATAACCCATGTCGAAGTTTCTTTTAAAATAGGTGCTGAAGTAAGTAGGTGCAATATTAAAGTGGGCTGCAATTTGTTTAATTTGTATTTGCTTTGGTTCATAAATATGTTGGTGAATATAAGAAACAAGAAGTTCCTTTGCCGGGAAATTATTTATTCCAAATAATAATATTTTTGTCATCGTTTCTATGATTATCCCGAATATGGAAAGAATCTGATGGAAAACAAGTGGAGATGTGGAAAGTGATCCAACACTATTATAAAGTAAGATATTATCTATTGTATTCCTTAATATTTTCCTTATCTCTGGATTGAATTCTAGTTTTATTTCTTTCAATATTTTATTATTCATGATCGCAATAGGCTTATTTAGTGTTTGATTCTGTTGCGTCCAATGATTGCTATTACTGAAATAATCGTCAGTGAATTTGATTGCTATTACCCTTGTCCTTTTTTCAATTTTGAAATTATGTTCATCTTCAGGTGATATTACAAAGAGATCTCCTGCGTTATAGGCTAAGCTGTTGTTGTTGATCTCATGAATTCCCGACCCTTTATAAATATATACCAGCTCATAGTAGTTCTGTCCATGAACGGTTAGGTGGAAGTTGGATTCCTCAAAGTCAAATAACTTCAACGCATCAAATTGCTTGAGTTTGGTCATATGCGAGGCTGATTTATGTAATACTTCTCTTTGTTAAACTTCGTGATACATCTTTTCCAATACTCAAAAATTGTTCTAAATACCGTTGATTACCATAATTATTATAACTTCTTTATTTTTTGTTTAAAACAAATATACATACTAATGTTGTTTTTATACATGCGATAGGGATAAACAGGGTGATAATTTGCTGTCATAAATTAGCAAATTTTCACATGGATAATTTTGTAATGATCGCTTTCTGTATTAGTGCAGGAATGATCTTTCAGCATGCCAAATTCATGCCTCATGATGCACATAGAGGTATTAATATCTGGATATTGTATCTAGCTTTACCAGCTGTATCATTTAAGTATATTCCACATATCACATGGAGTAATCAGATGGTTTTTCCTGCAATCTCTCCCATTATTGTCTGGGCAGGAAGTTGGATATTTATGGAATTCTACTGTCGTTATAAAAGTATGGGCAACGTACCCGCAGTACTTTAGAATTATCTAGCGGTTATAGTAATACTTCTTTTATTGGATTTCCCTTAATTACGGCCTATTTTGGAGAACATGATCTGAGTATTGCTATTATTTGTGATCAGGTGATGTTTGTTCTTTTGTCTACTGTTGGAATTATTGCGGCAGTTAAAGGAAATCCTTCCGATACAGGGGGAGTTAAAGTTTCTTTATTAATTAAACGCTTATTTGCTTTTCCTCCTTTTATCGGTTGTGTTAGCGCTCTTTTTTTGTCCAAATTTATCGATTTGCAGGTAGCTGAACCATTTATCAATAAATTAACAGCTACTGTTGGTCCGCTTGCTTTGTTTTCTGTAGGTCTACAGCTCAAGTTTAAAGGGTGGAAACAGCAAATTTCACAACTTTCAATGGCGATGTTATATAAACTGGTGATTGCACCTGGTTTGGTACTGTGTATTGCGATTATTATGGGTATTAAAGGGGATATCGCCCGCATCAGTATATTTGAAGCCGCTATGCCAACATTAATTACCTCGGCATTATTGCAGAGCAGTTTCGGTTAAATGCCCGGTTGGTGAATCTGATCATAGGGATCAGTATTTTAGTAGGGTTTGTAACGACTGCATGTTGGAATGGAATAATGGATTATCTCATGATTTAATAAGTTTTAATTTTCAACCTTAATGTATGACAATTCTTAAAGTTTAGATTTCAGTTTTGTTTTTGAATTCATTTGTTTCTCTATTTTTCAGTTCCGCTGTAATTTCCTTTAGCTTTTTGAAAAGAATGATTGCGATCGTTGATAGTGAAAAAGGTATCGCTAAAAGGGCACTGAACTTTTTGGTTATGGAAATATAAATCCCCATTGCTAATAGCAATACCAACATTGAGGTTAACGTAATGGCTATGACTGCCGTTGTTTTTTTGCTTGCAGCAATTCTTCATTGCTGTATTCACTGATTGGTTTTTTATTCATAAATAGGTTTCGTTTTAATAATTTAAATTTAATATCGCTATTTTTTTTGTCGATTTTTACTACAGTGAAAAGCAAAGGTTAGTTTAATTGTTTTTATCTGTTATTCATAAGTTTTAAACTTAATCTTTTTTGACTTTGCAAATCGTTTTGCTAGGTAATTTCTAACAGGAATATCATATAATTTTAAACAGATATAAGCCAAAATAATACTTCCTATGACTACAGCTGCCGCGCCAGGTAAGGATTGCTCGAAAGTGAGTTTATTATTTTTTACCCAGGCATAGTAAAGATAAATAAAAGGATAATGTACAGTATATAATGGGTAAGAAATGTCTCCTAAGAATCGACATAATCGAGTTGTATATTTATCTGTGCTTTTGCCTGAAGCGCCTAGATAGACAAGAATAGGGAATATTACTACGCAACAAATGGTGTCATATAGCCCATTTATCCATAAGTGCTCTGCTCCACCTAGGCGGGGTAGGGCTAATAGGGTCACTATAGTGATACTGCATATCCAAAAGGCTCCCTTAATATTAGCGGGTCTGAAAATTCGGGAGAGCAATAAGCCGGCAGAGAAAGAAAATAGAACGCGTAAAAATCCTGCTGTAAATTCTATTTCAGTTAACGAGAAACCGGCACAAATGTCCCCATACTGTCCTGCAATGGCAAATGTTGCTAAACCACAACCTGCAATAAAAACTAATAATGCTAGAATCTTGGTTGAAAATTTTCGAATAATTAAGGCATAAAGAATATTTCCAATATATTCAAAGAATAATGACCAGCTCGGTCCGTTTAGCGGAAACATCTCACCTAGACCCCTAACTTCATGTCCCGGCATGGCCGGAATAAGTAATGCATTTAATAATGTTGCTCCAAGTAAAGCCATTACAGTTACGGATGATACATCCCATACTGAACATCCTTGAAAGTAAAACATAATTGCACCTATAACAGCTCCCATTACAACCATCGGGTGTAGCCGTATGATTCTGCGTCTGATAAAATCTTTTGTAGACATTTTTGACCAGCGATCATCATAAGCATAACCGATAACAAATCCAGATAAAATGAAGAAAAAATCAACAGCTAGGTAACCATGATTGATACGTTGATCCAAATGACTGGTCGCAAATGCTTCAAAAATGTGAAAACATACCACAGTAATTGCTGCTACACCCCGAAGTCCATCCAGTACGTTGTAATGTGGTTTATTAAGATCGTGTGTGAGCGAATTGGTTTGTGTGTTTAGCATGCAGACAAATTTGATTAGTAGTATATTTTTATTGAATAGCCAAAAGACCGTGAATATAGGAATTAATTACAGTTTTTGAAATAATTATGATCTTAAAAAATGGAAATTTCTTTCAATTTTCGTAATATTTTTGCTATTATTATAGTTATTAGATTCATTAGTTGTAATTTGCTCAATATTTATGCAATTATAATACCTTACAATGAAAAGGAAACTAAACCTATTATTTCTCTTTCCTATATTATTGGGATTTACCAATAATATTGAAAAGCCAGTACATCAAAAAGTAAAAAATGAAAATGTACATTATTCAACGACAGCTACATTACATGCTCAGGATAGCTTAAAAACTTTATCAGGAGCTCCGACAGACCTGATTATGACCTCTTTTACAGCTGCGGATCTTACTCCTAGTCCAGCTTGTTTAGCTGTGGCGCCTACGGGTGAAGTTTACGTTGGGGTTGATATGATCGGATCTTTAGGAAAAGATATGGGTAAAGGGTTTATCCGCAGATTTGTTGACACGGACAACGACGGGAAAATGGATAAGCATACTGATTTTGCACGTGTTGATAATCCCCGTGGTATTTTTGTTTTAGGTGATCAAGTTTTCGTTTTGCATACGACGTTTGATGCATCGACTGGAAAAGCAACAGGAATGGATTTAGTTGTATTTGAAGATAAAAATCAAGATGGGGTTGCGGATGGGGTAGCTAAACCACTTATAATGGGTCTAAGTAATACCAAATATATTCAAGAGCGTGGTACGGATCATGCTACTAATGGAATAAGGATGGGTATTGATGGTTGGATGTATATTGCAGTTGGTGATTTTGGATTTCATAATGCAACAGGTACAGATGGCAAGAAATTGACCATGCTGGGGGGAGGAATTTTACGTGTGCGTCCTGATGGAAAAGAAATGGAAATATATACACATGGATTACGTAATATCTATGATGTCGCTATTGATCCATATATGAATATCTTTACCCGTGATAATACCAATGATGGTGGCGGTTGGGACATTCGTTTTTCGCATCAGATTCAATCTGGAGAGTACGGCTATCCTTTGTTATTCCAAAATTTTACAGAAGAGATTATTCCTGCTTTGGCCATGTTAGGTGGTGGATCGGGTACAGGATCTTTATATATGGACGAGGATACTTGGCCTGAAAAATATAATAAGGTACCGATGATGGCGGATTGGGGCAGAAGTTTCTTATATATGCATCATGTTACACCAGATGGACCAAGTTTTACACAAAAAGAAGAAGAATTTATCCAATTGCCACAAATTACAGATTTAGATGTGGATGGTTCCGGCAGGTTATATCTAGCAGCTTGGGATGGAGCTGGTTACTCAGGTAACCCGGATAAAGGTTATGTTGCGCGCGTAGTACCAAAAGGATGGACATACAAAGCTTTTCCTAATACGAAGAAAGCATCTATTGGCGAGTTAACTAATCTTTTGAAATCGGGTAGTGCAACAACTAGGCTTTACGCGTCACAAGAACTTGTTTCCAGATCATCAGATGAAGCAACAGCAGCTGCTATTAGTATTGCTAAAGACAAGAGTTTAGGGCTCAGTGCTCGTGTTGCCGCAATATATACTTATGCACAGTTGGCAAAGGAAAAAGCAATTCCGGTTTTGGTTGAACTTACAAAGGAGGATCAGATCCGTGAATTTGCGTTACGTGCTTTGGCTGACCGTATGGGATCATTAGAGCAAGTGCCAATTGATCCATTCATTGATGGATTGAAAGATGCTTCCGTACGTGTACAAACGGCTTCAATGGTTGGTTTGGGTCGCTTGGGCCGAGTAGAAGCTGCTAATGCATTATTGCAGACAAAGGTGCCGGCATCTTTTGTTGCTCCCGCTAAAGGAGTGGAGGGGCCACACGATAAACCTAATGCCGCCATTATACCTGCACATCTAGCGGTTAAAGCGTTAGTTCGCTTAAATGCAGTTAATGCAAGTGTAGGTTTTTTGGGAACAGAAAATCCTGATCTAGCTTTATGGGCTATGCGTTATATGCACGATGCCAGAGCAGTTGATGGCTTAATCGCTGCTTATGGAAAATCAAAAGATCAAAAATTTAAAGATAAGATTCTAGTAACCTTAGCTCGCTTATATAAGAAAGAAGATGCTTATGATGCTTCGTGGTGGTGGGGAACTCGTCCTGATTCGCACGGGCCATACTATAAAGGAGTTGTTTGGGAATCTTCACCGGTCATTGAGAAATTCCTGAAGGCAGAGAGCGTAAAAGCTGGAGCGACGAAAAAACAATTTTTTTCGGATCTGAATGAGAAATTCCGTATGGAAATTGCTTCTTTTAATGTTGCTAAGAAAGAGGTTGCTGTAAAAGAAGTTAAGGAGAAAAAAGTTGATTTAGAAAAAATCAAAAACCAAAAAGGGCAAGTAGGAAAAACATCCATTGAGGATATTATGTTAGCATTAGCTAAAATAAAAGGTGATCCGGTAAAAGGAAAAGCGCTATTTACAAAACAAGGATGTTTTGCATGTCATAGTCTTAGTAAAAGTGAAACGATGAAAGGACCATTTATGGGACAAATTGGTGCAATCATGAATCGTGAACAAATTGCCGAATCAATTTTAAAACCAAATGCTTCAATTTCTCAAGGATTTGCAACAGTTTTGATCAGCACTAAAGACAAAAAGAGTTTTATGGGTTTTGTGACACAGGAAACTGCTGATAAAGTTGTATTGAGAGATATTGCTGGATCTGTTACGACAATCAAAAAAGCTAATATTGCAAAACGTACGGAAATGGGTAACTCGATGATGCCCGCTGGATTGGCAAATTCATTAACAGTTGAAGAATTTGCTTCACTAGTTGCGTTTCTAGCAAAACAAAAATAAGAAGTCTTAACATTTATATCATTAGAGGCCGTCAGCTACATTTAAGTTGGCGGCCTTTTTATGTTTCTTGTCAGCCTAATGATAAATTATTTATGGATATCTTTTGCTATAATAATCGAAAAGAAAATTGATCTTTGATTTGGACTTGACAAAATAATATAAAATAGATAATTTAACATATAGAAAAAGATTCATGATTTTTAACGGATCGTTTTTTTATAATTTGCTCGGGATTATAGTCTACAGCTACTTAGACTAATCGAGAAGAGTAAAAAACAAACAAACTTAAAGCCGTTCTGTGTTGTTATATAATAAAAATATGTTCGGTCAAAGACAGCTTATGAGTTGTACTTGTGGAACTATTTTGTTGAATAATATAATATATAACAGGTTTTTGAGGTTATATCATTGAGTATCATTTTTTTAATTAAATTGAGTATGGGAATACGTTTTTATGTCTGTCTTTTTTTCGTGGTAAGCTCGATCACATGTTTTGGTCAAATCAATATTGATAAGATGCGCTCAGATTATGCTTTAGCTGTAAAAGATAAAAAGCTCTGTGAAACGAATCTTAAAATCTTAGATGAGGGAGCAAATACAGTAACCGAAAAAGGATATCTTGCCGCATATGAGATTCTTTGGGCAAAACATAAAAACAATCCATTTACCAAATTAAGCCAGTTTAAGAAGGGTAAAAACTTATTAGAATCTGTTATTGTCAAACAAAAAGACAATATCGATCTGCGTTTTATCCGTTGGTCTGTGCAAACCCATGCACCCTCATTTCTCAATTATAGTAAAGATCGAATAGATGATAAAGAGTTTTTGGTGCATAATCTAAAAAAACTACCGAGTCAGGAAGGAAAAAAAATAATTTATAAATATCTGAGCGAAGCCAACAGCTATCTTAAGGGAGATCATGCATTCTCAAAAGCTGAGCTTGCTGAACTTTCAAAATAGTAGCTTAATTTTATAAATGGTTCCGTATAGTTTGTAAGAAAGATTACTTACTATTTTAATTTCTTGTTTTTAGAACATACTTTAATAGTTATTGAATGTTTTAAAAATGAGATTTTTTTTTTGATTCTTACTTCTGCAATTACTTGTTTTTTATTTTTGAAATTAATTAAATGATCTGGACATGTAGTCTATCTAGGTATAGCTCTATAAAATTATTTCTATCCTTGGACTTGCAAATAAAATCGGCAGTACTA
>NZ_ASZT02000042.1:0-35633 GCF_001006065.1 Sphingobacterium sp. IITKGP-BTPF85 | reverse complement strand
ACGTACGTTCACTTTCTTAGATTGTATTACCTTTTAATATTAATTATAATTTCGCTCCTATTTCAAGAAAACCTTCCGGATTGCTTTATTGTCCGGATCCAAGATATAAATATTACCATTCTTGTCTACCGCCATATCGGCCAAAGCTCCAAAGCGTGACTCTACTAAAGATCCATCTATATATCCACGGTTGTTCGCCTTGAAAATAGTGGATACCTTTCGAGTTGCTACATCAATTTCTCGTAATGCATAATTAAAGTTATCCGTAGCGTACATGGTATTACCTCCAAAAAGGACAATACTACTAATCCCCTGAAAGCGTGCAGCACTTCCAATACCATCCGCATAGCCTGCCTCTGAAAAACCGATCCATGCATTCATCGTTATACCATCAGCTCCCCTACGCATCAAACCATTCCCACTGATGGCATTTTGATCTGGGTAGTAGAAATTTCCTAAAGCATCCACCACGGTGCGGGTTGTCACCCAACCTGTGCCATTAAGTTTACTATAATTTCCTGTTGGATTGACCTTATTGACTCCTGCAGCAAATCCATTGATATTGACATACAGATTTCCAGCATCGTCAATACTCATATGCCCGGGTGCAAATCCCGAAGTGTGGACCGAACGTTGACCAGCTGATGTAATCTTGATCACCTGATTGGTTCCCTGATCACTCACATACATGGTATTCTGCTTATCGATGACGATGCCATAAGGTTTGACAAAAACCGCATCGGCTCCATTGACCTGCAAAATTGAAACAGCTCCCGAAGGCGTTATTTTTTTCACCTGTTTATTATTTGTATCGGTTACATAGATATTGCCCTGCTGGTCGGTAGCAATGGCAGACATATATCCTGCAAAAGTATTACTGTTAGGTCCACCCGCCAAAGTCATCACACCTGCTCGTTTAAACAATTGCGGAGCGAGGGCTTCCTGCCCGCCAACAACCACTTTCACATTTCCAGTGCTTAATCCTAGAGGTGCTTCAAGTACTAAACTATTCTCCGTCGCTGTTTTTACCAGCGCTGATACGCCATTGAAATACACTTTATTTTCAGATGCTGTTGTGCTAAAACCTGTGCCTCTAATCGTCACACTGGTACCAGTCAATCCGTTGTCTGGTGTCATCGCAGTAATCCCCAGATTTTGATCTTTAAACTGTGGACCATTACTCACCTGATCGTTCACCACAACACGGATAACGCCTGACCCAGTACCTCCTGGAACGGTTAGTTTCAGTTCCGTTTCATTAGCTGAGGTCAACGGTATCAATATATTGTTGATATATACTTGGTTTTCATCCAACTCTTTACTAAATAAAGATCCACTAATCGTCATTTGTGCCCCCTTTGGACCACTTAGCGGTGTTACAGTTTGAATAACAGGTTTATCCACAACGGTAAAAGATGGACCTATTGTTTTTTGGTTATTGATATTAACCGATAAAGGACCTGTTGTTACTCCATCTGGAACCTTTACGACCAAACGCTCTGGGTAGATTCAACGACAAGAGCTTTCTTACCATTAAATTCAACAATATTATTGGTAGTCAGTTGCTCAAAACCTTCTCCTGAGATCACTACACGTGTATCTTTCCCTCCTGTCAAAGGTTTGATACCCTTTATTGCCTGATAAGTGAAGGTTTGCCCTTTTGCATTCATCCCATCCACCTTAACAATTACAGATCCAGAACCAGCCTCATTGGGCACTTCTGCTACGATCAGCGTATCACTAATGCTGACGACCAAAGCTTTTTTTTCATTAATAAAGACTTCCGCCGGATTACTGACACTTCCAAATCCAGTACCTCCAATGCGTATTTGAGAACCAGCAGGACCATTTGCAGGAAATACTTGCCGAACACTTAAATCTTGATAGGTATATGTACCTACATCCATGATCTGGTTATTATAGCTCAACACCAATTTACCTGTATTCCCACCTGTGGGCATACGAACCACTATAGCTGTTGCAGTCGCACTGATCACAGTGGCATCTTTACCATTTACTGTTGCTTTATACGCTTCAAGTGTTGTACAAATCCCTCTCCTGCGATGGTGACAAGCGTCCCCTCTTTTCCTGAATTTGGATAATACTGCGTTATTTTCACTGCTGTCTCAGGAAGTATACCTTCCTTCTTTTCACAACCTGCAAAACCTGCAAGTATCAAAATAAAAAGGATGATACCGAGGCTATATTTTGTCCATATTTTCATGACTTTCATTTTTTATTTAATCATATGGAATATCCATATACTATCTTTTTTCATTATTATCCTCCTCACCGTTCAGGTCATTACCGTCATTAGGAGTTAAAATCCCATAAACTGCAAGAACCTAAAATGTATACCGAACCCCTAATTGAATCTGTGCTCTTGAATTGAAATAATCAATACTATAGGTTTGTCCAGGTTCATTGAACGTAAATACGGGCCAGTTTCCATTATTTTGCTGTGGTGGAAACAAGGTCGGTGTCAAACCCACGCTACTTGTCGAATTGAATGTATTAGGAGAAAAATACTGTACTCCCCACTTTTTGTACAGCAGGTTTGTCACATTGACCACATCGGCAGAAATCGTAATAAACTGTCCTTTTTTAGTGCTCACAGGCAAATCATGCGCAATGCGGAGATCCGCTTGCACATTCCAAGGTGTACGTCCCCTATTACGTTCCGTAAAATCTCCTCTTCTGCTGCTGAGATAAGCATTGCCATCGATGTACTTGTTAAATGCTTCAGCTTGTTGTACCGCCGTGTTTCCACTAGGAATATCTTTAAAATAACGGATTGCTTCCTCCGGATTTGGTACATAGACTAAACTCACCTGTTGTGGTAATCCTTGAATACTGTTGTTTACTATGCCATAAGTAAAGGGAGAGCCCGATTGTGCACTGATAAACAAGGTGATGTTTGTTTTTCCAGCCGTTCGCCAATAATGATCGTAACTGATACTGGAAACGATGCGGTGGCGGATATCAAAATTACTATAGGCTAACTTTGGATTGTTTGGTATAAGCGATTGGTTCAGTTGCCAATTTGATTCCATAGAATTACGCACCCCGTTGCTCAAATCCTTTGATTCTCCGTACGTATAACTCGCTGTTCCATTAAAATTCTTCATTCGCTTGCTGATTGTCCCCGTGATGTTATAACGGTAGCCCTGATCGGTATTGCTCAATACATAAATATTCGAGAAACGATCATCAACCGCACCCTGATACACCGGTTGCTGTTGATGAATATCATAACCATAATAAAGTGGATTATCATGGACATTCAACTGTTGAAAGAGCACATCGCTGATATTTTTGGTATACAAACCTTCGACTGTAACTTCCAGTTGTTCGCTGTTTCATAGTCAATACCCAGACTACCACGCAGTACCTGAGGCATTGTAAAGCCATTATCAACCAGATCAACCTGCGTTTTACCACTCTTCGGATCATTTACTACAGCTCCATTTGCGGCAATAAAATCGGCCAATCCATTGCGGCTGGGTTTAATCGCATCACTTCCCGGAGCAAAAGGTTTCTGATCTGCACGCTGATCAAAAGCACCATAGCTGTCCCCTGTATTATAATAAGCATATGCCAACCATGCAAAGGGAATACGTCCTGTAAAAAGTCCTGCTCCACCGCGTAATACTAAACTTTGATCTTCCAGCACTTCCCAACGGAATCCCACACGGGGTGAAAGCTGTACGCGATTAAGAAAATCATTTGAAATCCGAGACAAAGGCGTATAATTATAAGTTGTACCAAAGTACGGATCGGACTGTATATGACGAACCTTATCACTAAGCACAGGCATATCGGGCAACTGCGTAAAATCGGCACGTAAACCCGGTGTAACACGAAAATGATCACTTACTCTGATCTCATCCTGTACATAAAGACTGTACATATTGATTCCAAAATCTGCGGCAGGATTACCTAGAATATAATCCCGCGTATTGTTCTTGTAGTTGTAACTACCACGTACGCGATAAGGATTATTATTTAAAAAATCGTCAATACTATTATAGTCTACACGTCCATTCCAAGCATTCACAAAACCATAGCGAATACGGTAAAGCTCGTTATGCGTACCAAAAAGGAGTTTATGCCGGCCAAGGTTCCAGTTCAGATTTGCCGTTAGTTCCCATGTCCGCTGTTGCATATCAAAAATACTGGCTTCACGGTCAGTTCCCAGGTAAATTGTCGTACCTGGAGTACGTCCCTGAATCTGAACCTGTGGAAGAGTAGGGTCGCTCAACGGATCCCGTCTATCGTTTACTACGGTAAACCCCAGTACTGCATTAGCAGAAAGATTATTGCTAAAGCGGCTTTTCAATTCAGCTACTGTACTGCTTTGATTATTCGTTTGCTTAAACGCCATACTCGAAAAGCGGAAATCCTGTTGATCCCGGTCCATGTGAGTGGCACTGCTAAAAATCGTGTTATTACGAATGGCTAATTGATGTCTATCATTGATATTCCAGTCGATACGGTTAAAAAACTTAGTGGATTTTGACCAGTTTGTGTACTTACCGGCTGTACCTGCATCAAATACATCTCCATAGCGGCTACCCACTGCTGTAGCAATCGATTTGACATCATCCTCACTCAGAATATGGGCTGTCTCGGTAGTACCTGCATACAGTTGTGTAGGATCTTGACGACGGGTGATCTCTTCATTACTAAAGAAGAAAAGTTTATCTTTTATAATTGGAAAACCAATTCTAAATCCGGACTGGTAGTCATAAAAATCATGATCCATTTTACCGAGACTTCCCACACGGTCTTTACCCGTTAAAGCAGCATTGCGTCCATATCCATAGACTGAGCCTTCGATTTTATTGGTACCGCTTCGAGTTACGGCATTGACCGAACCTCCCGTAAAATTTCCGATTTTAACATCGTAGGGTGCCAGATAGACCTGCATGTCCTGTATGGCATCCATGGAGATCGGGTTGGTACGCGTACTGCTTCCAGCCATTCCTGAAGTCCCCGTCTGTCCACCCAAAGAGGGTGAAAAACCGATCGCATCGTTATTGACGGCCCCATCTACAGTGACGTTATTATACCTGAAATTAGTTCCTCCGAAACTATTGTCTCGACTTCCTTGTGGTGTCAGGCGGGTCACATCTGTAATCGAACGACTCACCGTAGGCATATTGCGCACTTGCTCAGCACTGATATTGCGCCCTGCGCCATACGTATCCACACGTTGTCTCTGCGAACGTCCAGTTACAGCAACTTCGGCCAAAGCTTGACTACCTTCCCGCACTTGTAAATTGAGTTCCTGTGCCGCACCAAGACGGATTTGAATATCCGTACGTGTATCACTTTGCATACCGACCATACTCACGGTCACCGTATAGGGTCCACCAATACGCAGATTGTTTAAGGTATAGCGCCCATCTTTATCGGTAGCGAGCGAATAGCGTGTCCCCGATGGGGTATGTACAGCCAGAATTGAAGCGCCTGCAACAGCATGCCCATCGACATGTTGCACACGCCCTGTTAAAGCACCAGATGTTTCCTGTGCAAAACCAGAGGTGCTCATAAAAAAGACGAGACACCATAAGGCAACTTGTATGTGTATCCTCCAAAGCATATCTTTCCCTGAAAATAGACCTGATCTGGGCTTCCTATTGATATAAATATTCATTTTAATTTCTTTTAGCTAATCCTAGTTTGATTATTGGGTAATCCGTAAACCGCCATCGATCACATGTAATACCCCATTTCCACTTAACATATCTTGTTTCAGTAATTTAATCTCTGAAGTATTCCCTATTCCACGTAAGCTGATCCCTTGAAAAGAATTAGGAGCATTTGGATTTGATACCAGTGAGATGGTGATGCTATTACCGTCCATCATGCCCTGTTGCGCCTTATTTGAAGCACCCGTACTCAGAATATAGTCGTATACAAAACGTCTATCCTTCACAATATGGTAGAGCAAAAAACTTCGGAGTTTGACCGGATCTGCCAACAGAATCTGCTGTACCGTACTATACCCTAAAGCTTGCATCGCTGCATTATTAGGAGCAAATACGGTATATGGACCCGCATCACTTATGGTCTGTAGAACTCCCGAAGTCTTTAAGGCTTGTGCAAACAAGGTGATACTGGGGTCAGCAGCAATAGCATTTCCAATCAAATCGTGCACATAGGGCGTCAGCACCCGATCTAAGACCTGAATCAGTCCATTGGATGCGGCGATGTTTTGAGCCAGTACACGTGAGCCGTTGAGCGTCAATACCGTATCCCCTCCCTTTAACCAATGGGTCGCATACATTTTTCCTCCGCGCGTGCGTAATTCCTGATTAAACAAAAAAGGAAGTTTATTTAACTCATATTTACCATCCAACATATGATAATGAGCAATTCTGCTGATCACTTTCGTATTTCCCGCCAAAACTGATACCGCATCGCCATAACCTGCTGCTGAAAAAGCCGCATCGGAAGGTGCCAATAAGGTATAGGGCCCTTCTCCGTCCTGTAAAACTTTATCCATGCCGCTTTTACGTAAAACAGCACTAAAACTAGACAGATTAAAGTTGTCGGCTATGACCAAATTGACCCTATTATTGTCATGACTATTCAGTACCTCGTCCTTTTTACATGAGGTAACCATGAAAGTTGCAAAAAGCAATATCCCCAATTGCTTATAATATCTTAGCTGTAGTTTCATCTATCGTTTATTAATCATGAGCTTACCAGCTCGTTTTGTTATTCAGCGTTCACCTGAAATCGTATCGATATCTTGTTATTTTTCAGTTTCCATACGATTTAAGCGTCTACTTTAATTTAAATCCCTTAGGCAACAGCAGATTGTCAGCAACATGTATCGGTCCATTGAGGGTATTGATATCTGTTTCGATGATCTGTACAGGTGTACCGCCACTTTCTTTTATGGTCATGGATAGCTTTCCATTGGATGCTGTAAAAGCGAAAGGATTTTTATAGGCATACTGCACCTGCGCATTTCCACCGATATTGACGTAATAATCCTGTAAGAAGTCTGCAGTCAGATCATTACTAAAAAATACCGTACTATTGGGATAGGCTAACCCATAACTAGGATCCTGGATCGCAAAAAACGTCCCCAATCCCGATGATAGTTAACGATACTATCCAAAGGATAGCCACCAGTCGGTTGAAACGTTCCTTCATCAAAAAACACATGACCACGAGTCTCATTGAATTGAAGCATTTCTGCTACAGAATTAAATCCAGCATGCTTAAAGGCGGCATCTGTCGGAGCAAACCAAGTCGAAATGGTGATGTTGGGATCAGCATAATCGGGATTAGGTGTTGGTCCAATTAGCCATTTTTTTGTATAAGGCTCCCGCGCATCAGGAAAATTCTGCCAATATTCTTCAGGTGACATTTTATAGCCAAATAAAGGCTCCATTTGAGTCACCATCACTTCCACGAAAGCATCATCAGAAAGGCGTTGCAATTCGAGAAACATGGTAAAACGCCCATCCTGCTCCAAGGCTTCCAAAACAGTTTTTGTCGGTTTGGTAACGGTTTGCTCCAAAAAATAAAGTGCACCATTACGTGCCGGTTGATACTTCATTTTACCGGTTTTCTTTCCATTGATCAGCAATTGTTCATCGCGTATAGCCAGATAATGTTTGTAATAGTAGGATCATATCGTTGGCCAAGACCTGATCCCACTCCACCTTCATAAAAAGGAACTCGTAAACCCGGATTCATCAGCATACTTTTTACAGGTAAACTATTATCTCGAAGTTCATCATGGGATATCATACCCAAAACCGTATAAAATAACAGGAGGCTGTCTACATCTGCCCGTGGCATTTGTGCAATCTTTGCTTCGGTCAGTCCCGATGCGATCATCGCCGCATTGTTGGGAACCAACAAGGTATAGGTTGTATTCCCTCCTTTTTCCTTGATTTTCTGCTCCATGCTGCTCTTTTTCCAAGCCGTATAAAATAATGTCGCATCCGGATTTTTACCTAATATTTCGGTAACACTCTCGGTCGCATCAGGTTTATACGGGACCTGCTCGCCTTCCGCTGCAGGCATAAACTCTGTTTTTTACAGGCGGCAAATAACAGCGTCATGAGCAAGCCCATAAAGGCCAGCCTATATATTGTATTGATTTGTTGCATTTTCATCAGCATAATTTGTGATATTATTTAATAGCCTGTTCAGGTCTTACCAATCCTTGATTAAGATCATGTATCACACCATTACGACACAGATAGTCCATCTTTGCCCTGATTCCATACGATACTTGAGCAATTATGGGTGCTGTGACGGTACGGTCTGCACGTAATCTGAGGTAGTAACTTAATATAAAACTGGGGTACTCCTCTCCGGCAGCAAAACTCATCTCATGCAGATTGTTCTTTAACTGATAGGTATAGCCCCCAGTAGTCGCAATGATCCCCATGACTTTAGCATCGGATACAAAAAAGTGTTTGTCATAGATGAGGTAAGATCCAAACAGCACATCAGCACGATATTTTTCTGGGCTTAATGTCTGTAATGTTTCTTCGGTAATACCCACTTCTTCCAATGCTTCATTGGTCGGCGCAAAGATGGTGAAGGGCCCATTCGTTGCCAGTTGATCCCATAAACCAAATTTCTTCAACCCACTTACAAAAACACGGTAGGTAGGACGTGCTGCCAACCAAGCCTGAATAGAGGTATCAAATTGTGGTTTCATCATTTTATCCAAAACATACAAAACGCCATTGGCTAAAATCACATCTTTTCTAGACGCCTTTGCTCCACTGAAAAAAGCTCATTTGTAGGCGTACCACCATTTGGTCCCACCGAACCTAGCGAAGCATATAACTCCGAACCGGCTAGCGTGGCATAGCGCACATCTACCCCATTTGATGGGATATCCCGCAAGAGCATACGGCGAGGAAGAATATGGTATTGGATCACTTTTTTTAAACTGTCCAGATTCATCTTATCAAAATCTGAAGGTCTAAATATGCCTAATTCATTAAATGCGGCATCTGTAGGCACCAAAACGGTATAAGGTCCCTTTTCATTTAATGTTGATGCCAATCCCACTTTTTCCAGCGCAGCACTGAATAAGGTCATTTCATAATTATTTTTGATAAAATCCGATGCTGGACGTAAGTTCTCGTTGGGTACGACCACCGTTAAATCGGGATGTTCACAAGAGAAAAGGAAAAACGAAAGCATAAATAATACGTACTGCCTTACTGGATACCATCTCTTATCGATTATCTTATAGTTCATATTTAAAATCTCCTAGCTAACTGTTAATAAACTGGTGGTGCATATTTGCGTTGAATGGTGGTCAGGTAAATCCGGCCATTGACCACTTCTAATGTGTTGACTGTTGCAAAAGTTTGTGGATTATGGGTGCCGGAATGCACATTGACCAAGAGGTTCGGCAACTGCGTTCCATTATCAGATCCTTCTAATGATACTTTGCCATTCTTCAGGCAGTTCACGGATGCCCAATTGCCTCCGGTAGCGATATCACCGGAGAAAAAAGGATTATTGGTAATATCCATACCTGGGATAAAGAAATCAAACCGTTGCCAGATATCAGTCTGGATACCGTTACTTTTACTACTTGCCCACAGCGGAAAACTCACATAAGGACTGACCGCAGCGTTGGTATTATTACGGGTCAATCGCGTTAAAAATTTACCTTTATAACCAGGTACTGTCTGTGCTTGAACAAAAGGTTTTTCTTGACTTTCATACAGCGAAAGAAAGATATTCATCTCGTCTTTGATCCCATTTTTAAAACTCCGCAATAAGTAATCATCATCTTTCAACGTCAGATCGGCCTCTAAGAAGCCTGTTGCACTCATGTTGTAAAAATTGACATAGACCAAGGAATCAGAAAGTGGCAGTTTATGAAAATTCTCCTGACGCAAGAGCAATCCATGCGTTTTGGTCACAAAATCTTTTTGCAGCAGATGCAGGGTATACACCTCTTTACTTGCTAGATGGATCACCGTATCGATTAAAACATCCGTCTTCAGGTGACTTTCTAATTCCAAAAAAGGAATGCTGTTCTTTGGTCGATAGGCGAAAATAATGCGCAGGTCTCCCGACGGAACTTGAGCCCAGCTGCTTAAATCAAATCCGTTTAAGATAGGGCCTACCAGTACATTTTCTTTACCTGGATATTCTGGATTATCCACTGTGGTACTATTTCCGATATGTGAGGGATAAGGGGGTGCATAAGCTGCCCTTTTATCCAGAAAGTCACCTACAATCTCGGCTCCTGTTATTGCTCCTCCTACACCAAAGGTAGGATTGATCAACATACAGAAATAGGGCACTTTATCATCTTTACTGCCTAAGGTCTGAACATAATTGAGGTTGTTGAACACCCGTAGATAGGCAGGTTCGGCGATGGCTGTATATTCCACCTTATTACAACTTGTAAATAGGGAAACACAGAGCAGCATAGTGCTAAGTAAATCGTTAATCGTTGATTTTTCATATCAATATTTTTTTAAATCATGGTCAGACAAGAATACTTATGCCTTCCATTATCGGGTATGTTTAACTAAAATCATTCTTGCTTTATCGGTCGCAGTAGCATCTTTTGCACTCTTGCCAATAAGAGCAACCGTATATACGCCTGCTTCCTGTATGGGTTCGGGGCGTCCTGATTTCTCGTAAAGTTTTTTATTGGCGATAAAAGCTTCGTGTGTCAACACGCTGATATCGCTTGCCCAAATACCCGGAACGACATCAGGTGTAGAACGATAGACCATAAATTCAAAAGGATTATAGAGTGTTCGATATCCGATATATGGTCTTTCCATCTTCGGAATTCCAGGTTGTAGATTTTCTACCGCGTCCCGATTATCGAAAGACGTGGCAGGAGACTGTCCATTGCCCACGGTAAACGTCACATATGGATTTCCAATGGATAAGTTTAAAAAGCGTTTTGGGAAATAAAACTGATATTGTAAACGGGCAAAACTGGCATCATCCTGAGCTCCTGTATAGACCGAACCACTTAAGTCATTGGCTACTAATAGCAGTTGAGGTTTACCATCTTGTTGGGGATAAAGCCAAATGGTATAATTTTGTGCCGGTTGCATCGCCTGCTCCAAAGAAGCCAATACTTTGCCTGATGCATCCAATGCTTCTATCCTATGTGTTCCCTGAATCATATTGAGATAATTACTGGCCTGACCAAAAGCCAAAGCATCGGCTAGTGGTTTACCATCAACCCGAAAATTGACCGGTTGACCTGCTCGCGCATTAGCTGCTTGAATACGGGAATAGGTCCGGTTGGCAGGAGCTGCTACATCGGTCAATACCTGAAAAGCATTCTGATAATAGGAAGAGGTATTTCCGATTTCATCGACGTAGTAATTAAATTCTCCGGGAGCAACCAACAAGGTATACACGCCACCGGGTTGATAGGTCGTGACGGGAGCGTAATGCAAATTGCTATTGCTCGAATGATCGATAGCGATCGTGGATGTCGACGGATGAAGGACAGTGTATGCGTAAGTATCTGCTCCCAAAGCTGGAATCTGCCTTCCGTCTTGGAGCAATAACCTAACTGATAGGTACCATAAGGCAGTTCAATATAATCAGAAGCTACTGCATTTGTCTGTATATTATTGGTTTGTGTACTGACCAATGTACCATCGGCATACGCTAGAGATACGGCCCCCGTAATATCTTCCTGCATACCCAAAAGGCCCATGGTCTGATGTTTGATAGGACCACCCAGATTGACGACTCGGATTTTAAAATGATCCGGTTTTGAAGGAGCGGAAACCGCACGTGGCACCGCTACTATATCCGGTTGTCCATCCATAAATAACGTAGGCATCAAGAAATAATCCATCGGTTTACGGTAATCGTTGGCAGCCTGAAAAGTAATGTCCCGATCTAAAGCCCCCTGATAATGACGTATCCCCAACGTAAGCTTTACTTGATCCTGTTGGTTAAAGAGATCCTGTGGAATTACCCAGCTTTTACCCAATCGTCCGTCTACAGGAAAATAGGATGTACCCGGATAGCGATCAGTATCTGGAGCGTCTGGACGACGTACGATAAAATTGGTTAAACTATCTTTACCTGAAATAACCTGATTAAATCCAGCCATATTTATAATCCGCACATTTGATCGTTCACGGTTTTCCGTTACCGCCCGATTGTCAACACCCATATCCATTTTTTCTTTCTGACAGGCCGTGAACACGAATGTGAAAAATAAAATGGCCACATACATGAGGTGGTTATCCACTAGGCGAAACCAATAAGCTTGTTGCGTATGATCGCGTTTGTACTGTTTAAAGTCTAATTTTTGATATCGCATGACTACAATAAATTATATGTAAAGCCTACCATGATTTCCGCACCGCGTTTATAACTACGGTTGATGTACTCGTTGCCGTACCATTTTCCTCCCGTTTGCGGATTAGCATACACCGTTTTAATCGCTGGATTCATGATATTTTTGGCAAAGCCCTTAAATTGAATTCTTTTATTGATCCGTTGACTAAATACAAAGTCCAGATAAGGCACTGGCTGTGTATATAGATCTGGCTCACCCGTTAGATTGATCTGGACCAAGCGTTCGCCGACCATATTAAAGGTCATCGTTAGATCTGTTCCTGATTGATCATTATCATAATTTAACCAAGCGTTGATCGAATAGGGAGCTTGTTCAAACAGGGGGCTATTTTTTGGTGAATGTCGATCCAACGAGCGATTAGCTTCATAGCGCGCTGCTGATTTTTGGATCTCACTTTGAGCAAGCATGAGGTTGGAGCCTAAGAAGAAATTGCGTAAAGGATCGATCAACGTTCCCAAGTTTTTAACCACTTCAAACTCGACACCCCATACTTTACCTACATTCACATCATTCTGGAATTGTATGGTCGGAAATTCTGGGTAAGTAGCTGCCAATCCCTGAGTTTCCAGATTAAACACCTTGACCAACTGGTTTTCGATACGCTTACCAAAAGCCGAAACGGCTATAACCTCGCCTTTTGCCGGAAACCATTCCCATCTAAAATCTGCATTTTGAGTATATTGATTTTTCAGATTTGGATTTCCAACGACCAATCCCATTTGAAAAGCATCAAATTCAAATACATTGGTTATTTCCCGAAGCTCCGGCCTTGCCAAGGTCGTATTGACAGCGCCCCTGAAATTCATATTATCGTTTAGGGTAAAGGTTGCATTCAAAGAGTAAAAAGGCTTATAACCAGTTTTATAAACCGAATTTGGATCAATCGGGTTAAGCGGTATTGGAGCTTCTCCATTAGCGCCTGTTGTCAATGAAGGATCCAAAAACACGCCAGCTGTATCGACTGTAGAGCCAATATTGGTCATTTCAAATCGAACACCCCCTGCCATACGGAAACGATCGGTCAATTTTAGATCAAGCATACCGTATAGGGCATTGGTTTCAAAATAACCGGTATAATTGTTCGGCGATTTCTGACTGTTATATAAAAATCCGCCGATAGGCATCATTCCTTCACCCTGACCAGCTGCTGGTATTTTCACTCCAATGATTTCATTACTGACCAGACGATTCAGATTACCTTCAACGTCATAGAGCGGTAATGCTTTATTTCTGGTAAAATTCGATCCTGGTAAGAACAACTGGTTTTCTGTAAAATCCCGATCCCGAAACAAATAGTTTACCCCTGTTTTGAACTCTTGCTTCTGACCTAATAAGCGGAAAGGAATGCTGATATCAGCTTTGTAATTGTAATTCTGTTCTGTCAGATTTCGCCATCTCCGGCCATTCGGCTCCGCCTGCATAATACCATAGGTGCCAAATCCATTGACATAACCTGAAGTCAAGGCATACAGATGTTGAGTATACACCTCTTCTGTTTCACCATTATTTGCGCCGACGACCGGTCTGCTATAATAGCCTCCTCCACGCGGGATATAGTCTGCTAAACTCGCGAAACGAAAATCAGGATCATTCTGTTTGGATTTTGAACTGGCCACATTGTAACTTAGACGAGGAGAAAGATCACCTTTTAAAAATTTGTGTTCTCCTTGTAAATTGAAGGTATTCAAGTTTCTGAACGTCTGTTTAAGCGAATAGGTTGTACTTCTCACCTCTCCTGGCAAACCCGTGTATTCGTATCGACCATTTAGGTGAGTAGATTTTGTTTCACCGCCCCAGCTCCCGAGGTACTGCATACTGATTTCATGCTGTGGATTAATCGGTAGTCAGTCCCACCAGCGTTCCATAATTCAATGTTTCGGTTCCGGTATTTTCCTTATAAGTCTGATATTTGCCCATGTACAGACTATTAGGTGTAATATAATTTGGAATATTACGAACACTGTACACGTCCGGATTACCGGTTACGACTCCTTGATAGATACTATATTGTGTCAAGTCACCGCCACTGATATCGGTTGTTCTTCTATAATAATTACCTCCTAAAATGACCCCTAGCTTATGTCTCTTATTAAACAGGTCATAACTGTTTCCAAAGGTGGCGGAATACAACTGGTTCAATGGCGCTTTTTTATAGGTACTGGTCATCACAGGATCAAAGCCCTGCATAATGCCGTTAATCCGTCCGACCTCCTGATAAGCATCGTTGCTATAATTACTATTGGCAATCAAATTATGGATCGATGATAAACCTGCGGGATATTCTTTCGCTAGATGTAAGAAATCAGTCGACAGATTTTTCTTATTGATTTTTGTGCCTAAAAAGCCCATCTCACTATTCCAGAAACTATTGTACTTCCCTCCCATTCCAATATTTGAATTTAATCCGGTCTGTGCTATGACTTCGAAAGTCATCCGATCGGGGACAGACTTTGTTTTCAGTTCTACAATCCCCGAAGCCGCATCTGCCGGTTTATCAGGTGTCACCGTTTTATAAATGGTGATGTTATCCAATAAGGAAGCAGGTACCAAATCTAAAGGGATAGAACTACGGTCAGGATCCGATGATGCTAGACGTACTCCGTTTAGCTGTCCAATCACCGATCGGTCACCAAGACCGCGTACCGCAACATATTTATCGTCAGTAACGGTTACTCCGGTGACCCGTTGTAAAGCTTGAGTGGTTGTAATACTTCCCGTACGCTGTATCAATTCAGCTGAAATAGCATCCTGAACAATAGATGCTCGTTTACGCTCTTCCAAAACGGCAACTTCGGTATTTGCTTTACGTCGCGCCTGTACCCTCACTTCAACTTCATCTAATGCTGTTGAGGCAGAACGCAGTTGAATCAGGATATTACGTTCGGCGGCGTTAATCGATACTTCTCGGGATTGGTATCCCAATAAGGTGAATACAAACACCTGTGTGCTTTTGGGAACGATGATTGTAAAATTGCCCGAGGCATCGGTAGTCGCACCCAATGAAAGACCCTTGACCCGAATGGTGACCCCAGCAAGAGCCGCTTTATTATTCACATCTTGCACCCGTCCGGTCATCGTAAATTGCTGTTGTTCGGGTTTGGATTTGCTTCCAGCATTTTCTGGAGCATCGGTCACCACTACTAATTTATTTTTAATCACATATCGAAAAGGTAGGTCGGAAAAACAAGCCATTAATGCCTGTTCAATGGAAGCATCCTTCAGGTTAATATGGATCGGTTTGGTATTTTTAAATAATTCAGTATCATAAAAAAAGTCGTACTGACTTTGTTTTCTGAATTCCTGTAATATGGATGGTATGTTGCTATTTTGCTTATTCAGTGTAATGCGTTGTCCAAAAGTAGACGCACTGACCTGAACCAACAAGCAAGTCATTAACATCATGGTGATTTTCATAACACGCATGCATTGATAAAAATTCATATGTATTTATTGTCCTTTAACAAGACTATATAGCAGATTCATGACGGGTGTTTACCCAATGCAAATGAATATTTTATATATTTGTTGTCGTTAATATTAATTGATGATTTTGTTCGCACAACGTTATCGATCAGCTTAACGCACTAGCCAGAGGTGTTACGAGCACCTTTGGCCTTTTTTAAAAGCCGATCAGGTATTATAGAGGTATTAATCGGTCACAATAATCCTCCTTTCTATCAATTTCAATTTTGCTTTTCCCGTTATTTCAACCATATCCATAATAGCAGTTAAGGGCTGAGAACGCGAAACGATGCCATCAAATTTGAGTTTTCCTAAATGTGGTGGACATACGATATCCACATCGTACCAGCGCGAAACTTTGCGCAGGATACTGGTTAATGGCTCACTTTAAACACAAAATCTCCGGCGTCCACGCTACCTGCTGCTCGACATCTGCCGTACTTACGACCAGCTGTTTATCTAAGAATGACTGCTGTCCGGGACGCAACAGAATCGATTCGCCGTTTAAAGAAGAAGTTACGCGCACACTTCCTTCCAGCAGTGTGGTAACTATTCCGGGTTCATCGGGATAGGAGTTCACATTAAAATGCGTACCTAATACTTGGATCTCCTGATGCGCTGTTTCCACATAAAAAGGGATACGCTCGACCCGACCATGCTGACGCTTTTCCATTTTGGCAATTTCAAAATATACCTCACCGGTCATTTTTACCCGGCGCTCGTTATGCTCAAAATGTAGGGGATAGTGTAAGGTTGATGAAGCATTCAACCAAGCCTTAGAGCCATCAGGTAAGGTAAGTCGATACTGCCCTCCTTTAGGAGTAGTAATGGTATTGGAAGCATTCTTGTTATTGGATTCGGATTCGGAAACACTGTAAATAAGTTGACCACTTTTTGTTTTCTCTACACGGACTCCGCCTTCTAGGGCTAATGTTCCTACGGCAACTTCATCTAATGAAATCGTAGAACCATCTGCTAGAGTCAATAAAGCTTTATCTTCTCCCGGTATCACTAAACTTTGCGTATTGTTATCAGGCTTAGACAGGAAAGATTGACGAAAAATCAAGTAAGAGATGGAACAGATGAGCAGTAGTGAAGCTGCGATCTTTAGCCATGAGGAAATTCGAAAACCCGGATCCAGTTTCTTATTTTTTTTAGCGATCCGCTTCTTAAGTCGAAGATAATTATCTTCAGCAGTCGTAACGGTAGCATGATAAGCCAGCGCTTGTACGATACGCTTCTGTTCTTCAACTTCTTTACGATACTGCGGACGATCCTGAAGCCAATTCTCCCATTTGGCAACATCATGAGCAGGGTATCCTTTACAATAGTTAATGAAGCTCTCATCTGCTAATAATGCTTTCAGATTCAGTTCTTCCATGTTTTATTTTTCTTCATTTGATCAATAGAGCATGGAGTAAGCTTTTTTCACTACTGATTTTCTAAAAAAAATAAAAAAAATGTTGAAAGGGCGCCAATGGCTATTTTAAGGAAAGTTTCTTGTTCTTCAGTCAACAGATTTCGTAATTTATCAACAGACTTATAGATGGTGTTGTAGACCGTATTGATCGAAATACCATTTGCAACAGCGATCTCATGATAGGATAATCCAAGGTAAAATTTCTGATAAATCAACAAGCGTTGCTTCTCGCCAAGCTCATCTACTTTTTCTTTTACAAAGCGACCGACCTCATCTTCCGTATAACGCTGTATAAATCCATCTTCAACAGAAGGTACCTCACAGTTTTCTAATAAAGTAGCCATGGTAGGTATCATTTCGTATTTTTTTGCGTCGCCACGGAATAGCTGGCGCAAAAATATGGTAATAATGTAATTATGCTGATTCTGTATCGCACTGCTTTTTATCCTATTTTCCCATAAATAAAGAAAGACATCGTTAATGGCATCTTGAATAATATCAATAGCAAAACCACGTTTGGTGCCGACATAGCTTAGGTAATGGTGATAGTATTCGTAAATCTGATAAAACGCTTCTTCACATTCTTCGATAACAAATTTATTCCAGTGTTCTTTCAGGTCGTGGCGTTTTATAAGAGGCATAAATTCAAAATAATACGGTTAACTATTCCTTACAAAGAAATAGAACGCATATTAACAGAGCATTAATTATAAATAACCAAATCATGTCATCTCTAAGAGCAGCATAAAAACAAGCTAGCAACAAACATCACATATCTTGCCTGTATTGCCCCATCGACAATATTTGCCCCCCTTACTTAAAACAATAGATCATTTGAATCAACATGCATTTTTTTAATAATATTGGGTTTGTACCAGATTTATTTCTTCACTTTTTATAACTACACTAAATGCAACTTAATTGCATTTAGTGTAGTTATTTCCTATATTTGCTTTTGTATAACAATTCAGAAAACAGATTATATATGATACCTCAAACATTTGAACAATGGAAAACCTGTTTGGTAAATGATTGCAAGATCAGTCTTACGAAAGAATTTGCAACTAGGAGGCTTGCTGTTTACCATGATTTGGATAAGCCCGAAACGAAAAAATTCATCCGCTTATATGGTTTTCAACATTATCAAAATATCATTGGCTGGTTTACAAAAATAGTTGAAGGCTCGATTTAGGCTAAAATTAACAAGGCAATACAACTGAATACTTCTACTCATATTGATAGTGCTTAATATAAAACTCTAAAGAATTAACTACATGCAGACAGAAACATCTTTATCAAATCCTGCTTTGAGCATCGGCAAGAAACTTCCGGTCACCGTATTAAGCGGTTTCCTTGGTGCTGGAAAAACAACCTTACTTAACCATATTTTGCAGAACAAAGAGGGCTTAAAAGTTGCAGTAATTGTCAACGATATGAGCGAAGTGAATGTCGATGCACGATTGGTTGAAAATCAAAACACACTATCACGTACGGAAGAAAAATTAGTAGAAATGAGCAACGGTTGCATTTGCTGTACACTCCGTGAAGATCTCATGGTTGAAGTTGAAAAACTTGCGAATGAAGGACGATTTGATTATTTATTGATTGAAAGTACGGGTATCAGTGAACCTATTCCGGTAGCGCAAACTTTTTCCTATGTTGACGAAGAACATGGGATAGACTTGTCTCGCTTCAGTTACATTGATACCATGGTTACGGTAGTGGACTGCTTTAATTTTTTCAAGGACTTTGGAACAAATGAACTGCTACAGGATCGCAATCTAACGGATATGGAGGGGGACGACCGAACCATTGTCAACCTGCTTACCGATCAGATCGAATTTGCCAATGTCATCATCCTGAATAAAACAGATTTGGTGGATGCTGGAACAGTTGGTATTTTAAAGGCTGCGATACACAAATTAAATCCAGAAGCAAATATTATCAGTTCTGTTTTTGGAAAGGTAAGTCCAAAAGCAATATTAAACACCAACCTGTTTGATTTTGATGAAGCCCAGACTTCGGCGGGATGGCAAAAGGAGTTGGAGTCGGAGCATCATGTTCCTGAAACTGAAGAATACGGGATTAGTTCGTTCGTATTCAGAAATCAAAGACCTTTTCATCCTGAACGGTTTTGGCATTACTTAAACCATAACTATCCCGCAGGTATTATACGTGCCAAAGGTCTTTTTTGGCTAGCTTCTCGTCGGGATGAAGCTTTAAATTTTTCTCAGGCAGGCGGATCTTCACGCCTAGAAACAGCTGGCGTGTGGTGGAGCAGCATGTCTTACTTTGAACGCATACAGTTTGAAAGTTATGTAGCCAACAAAGACTATATTGAAAGTCGCTGGAGTAAACAATGGGGCGACAGGATAAATGAACTTGTCTTTATCGGACAAGACATAAACGAAAAAAAAGTAATGCTGGATCTGGAAAAATGCTTACTCCAAGAAGATGAGTTTTATCTGTTTGATAAAAACATCCTATTCGAAGATCCTTTTCCAACAAATATATAAAGTGGAGAAGATCAGTGAAAAAATAAAATAGCATGGTAGCATAAGTATGCTCCATGCAATTTTATTATCATCGGACTTCAACATGCAGATACCCCCTTCATCATAAAATTGACCTGATAGCAGGTTTTATTTTAAAAAGCTCACATCCTGAACGGATCAAAATAATGAAATAACCATTCAAGTATATCCATAAGCTTTAAATAAATTATCAAAAAAAATGGCACGATAACACAGCATATTGTCATTGATGATCCTGTTACGATCGAGTACCTTTGTCCTAATCAATATGCAAATTACGTTGAGACATGGATAAGAAAAATATTGCCATTTTGATATTACCAGATGTACAATTATTGGATGTAGCAGGACCTACTGATGTCTTTCATACGGCCAATGAGATTTTAAAAAAAGTAGGTTATGGCGCACCCTATCAGCTTCATTACCTGTCGGCATTAAAATCTGAAACTGTCACATCAAATTCAGGTATCAAGCTCCAATGCGACGCAAGTATTTTCAATATAACAACACCTATAGATACCTTGATCATTGCGGGCACGCACCCAAATTTATTTGAAAATCTTGATGAAACGGCCTATACATGGCTCAAGCAAATATACCCGCAGGTAAATCGCCTAGCTTCGATCTGCGTCGGCACATTTCTAATGGCCAAAAGCGGCCTGCTGAAAAATAAAACAGTGACCACACACTGGAAATATGCAGGTCTGCTTAAAGTATGTATCCTGAAATTCATGTTGACGCCCGATCTATTTTTTTAAAGGATGGCAATATCTATAGCTCTGGCGGGATCACTTCTGGAATCAACTTGGCATTACATTTAGTTGAAGAAGATGTGGGGCGGGACATAACCATACAGGTGGCCAAACATCTGGTATTTGGAGTACATAGACTCTCGGATCAATCACTTTTTTCTGAAGAATTACCTGCTGTTGAAAATATGAGTGAACTTGTTCAAAAAGTTTATCACTATGCTAATGCACGTATTGAAGAAACATTAAATCTTGAACAACTAGCATCCGCAGTAAACATGAGTCCCCGTAATTTTTCACGGGTCTTTAAAAAAGAAACTTGTTTTCCGCCTGGACAATTTATCGAAAAAATACGTTTAGAAAAAGCAAAACAACTACTTGCTTACACTGCTGACACCTTAACGATTATCAGTGTTCAATGCGGCTATGATCAGGTCAGCTCCTTAAACAAGCTGTTTTATAAATACTATAAAATTAGTGCAATACAGTATCGAAAAACATTTCAACATTAATTCATAAATACCTTTTCAAAAATGGAGATCAACAAAGATAAAACTATCAAAAACATTGCATTTTTTGTTTTTGACCAAGTAGAAGTATTAGATCTAAACGGACCTTTAGATGTATTTGTAAAAGCAAATATAATAATACCAAACAGCTTTAATTGTTATACTGTTGCCTTGGATACTACGCCTATATTTGCAGAATCCAATACCATGCAAATTATTCCTAATTATACAATTGATAATTGTCCACAAGCAGATCTGATTATCGTACCTGGAGCATTTCCTGAAACAATTATCAAATTATTCAAAGACGAGCATTTTGAATCCCGATTCACAGCATGGGTTACAGCTCAGGCACAACGTGATACTGTAATTGCCAGTATTTGTACAGGTGCGCTATTACTTTCGAATACTAAGCTTTTAGATGGAAAATCTATTACCAGTCATTTTATGATGACAGATCTGTTACAAGAACTAAATCCGGACAGTCAAGTTGTAACAGGGCCTCGATATATTGATCAGGGTGACTTATTAACTACTGCAGGCATCACAGCGGTATAGATGCAGCCTTATATATGGTGACAGATATCCTTGGTCAGGATGTGGCTCAACAGATTATTGAAATTTTTGAGTATAAAGCAGAATTGCAAATTCATTAAGCTCACTTACCTGGATAATCGTATCGTATAAGATTGAAAAACAGTCTTTACATGATCACTTCACCTATCCATTCTTTCTTACATCAAGTAAAATAACATCAATTAAAGGATTGCTCAATTCCTTTAAACGCATACCCTGTGGATTTTACTTTCAGTTTTTGAAGAGCTAGTTAGGTTATTTTAAAAATCACTTCATGTCGCATGAAGTGATTTTGCCCATTACTAACTTTTTTGATCGTGCTTTAAACCATTGATCAGCGTTGTATGCAATTCCTTTATCGATCAACACCTTCCATCGGCTGATTCCACCTTTTCATCGGTAGAAATTTCATCGAATGCTGCATTCACATATTTTTAAGAAAAATTAAAAGATATGTCACTATTCACACCGCTTATTTGGATCTCTTTGATGCTACCGTTAATGGCTATTGCTTTTGCCAAAACGAAAAAAGTAAATACAAAATTTTTAATCCTTTTTATCGTCTATTTTTTAACGGATTGTTATATCCAACATTTTAGCAGACAATATTTTAGCCTTGATTCGATCGGCCTTAAATTTTCATGGATCGGTAAAATATTGAGTTTATTGTTATCGCTGACCATCATTTTCTCGGTAAGCAAAACCCATCGTGAGCAGATCGGATTCACCTCGAAAAGTAATGCAAAGAAACAGGTGAAATTCGGTATATCCATATTCCTTGGATTCTTACTTTTTGATTTGATTTTCAAATTTATCTTATTCCCTAAAGGAGGTCATTTTGATCTTGAGGCATTCGCTTTCCAGGCTACAATGCCAGGCTTAACCGAAGAATTAGTTTTTAGAGGCATTTGCTTTTGGCTTCTTGATCAAGCTTTTACTCCCCAATGGAATATCAAAGGCATCTCATTTGGCTGGGGATTTATTATCGTGACCCTGCTATTCAGTGTTGCACATGGTCTTGTGTTAACGGAAGATCATCAACTCAAATTTGATATCATAACCATCATCTACCTCACGCTGATATCTTCGTTAAGTCTTGGCTTGCTAAGGAAATTTACAGGTAATCTGATTTATCCCATAATAGGCCACAATATGGTCAATGTATTGAATGCACTGATACGAATATTATAGTGGAACATATGCTGAAATAGGGCAATAGGTGAATCATGAATCTGCTAACAAGCGATCGTAAATACCATAAGCAATTCTCTTTTTATATGAAAAGTAATCCTATAACTCGTTCAAAAAACTATATTTGGTTGATCATTTAAACAAACATCATGTCGCAGGATACGAGAATTTTATCTAGTTATTTAACAAGTAAAATAGCTGAATTTGATTTTGATAGTTTATACAGCAAAACCAGTCGAATTTTACTTCATGTCTGCATGTGGTTCACTTTTTCCATCTTATTGCTGTTGAGCTACATACTTGCATATAAACTCTCTTTTTTTAATGCTACCATCCTAACCATTAGGATGACAAGCGTTAATATGCTCGTTTTCTATCTGTTCTTTTATGTGTTACTTCCCAAGATTTTATCCGGTAGCAAGAATAAGATCATTTTACTTCTAGTCATTAGTTTGCCGATATTGCTATTTATCTGGATTGCTACTACCTATTTTTTCTCCCTAATCTACCATGCGCTGGGCTTTGAAATAGAAAATGGAGAACTAAAGAATGCTATTAAGATGAGTGCCGATCAGACGTTCTTACAAGCCGTATCTGTAAAACGCATGATTTCACAAGCATTCATTGTCATTTCAATTCTATCGCCTTTCTTTTTTGTCAAAATTCTATTTGAAATTTCAAAATTATACAGTAAAACCTTAAAAATTCAAAACGAAAAAGCTTCATTAGAAATTGAGAATATCAATATTGAAAAGAATTTTTTAAAAGCACAGCTTAATCCACATTTTCTATTCAATACTTTAAATAATCTCTATGGTCTTGCAATTAAGAAAGATCCCACTACGCCAGAGGTGATTGTAAGTCTTTCGGACATTATGAGTTATACACTTTATGAGTCTAACACGGAAAAAGTATCCTTGCAGAAAGAATTGGAATTTATAAAAAACTATGGTGAACTCGAAAAAATGCGATACCCGGTAGATAAAAAGATCCAATTTGATCTTCCTGAAGAAAGTGCATTATTAGGTTTATACATCGCTCCTCTCTTAACATTTACATGTATTGAAAATGCTTTTAAGTACGGACTCAAAAATAATAAAGAACAGCTTATATATTTGACGATAAAAGTTAAGGATCATCATTTTTACTTTCATCTTGAGAATGATGTTGAAGACTTTGTCCCGACAAAAAACTTTGGTGGTATAGGTCTATCTAATTTACAAAAGAGACTTCAATTGTTATATCCCAATAAACACGAACTCAAAATAGAGCATTTACAAAATAAATTTATCGTCAACTTAAAAATAGATTTAGCAAATTATGGATAAATTCACCTGTATCGTCACCGATGATGAACCACTTGGTAGAGAAATTATAGAATCATTTGTAAAAGAAATACCCTTCCTTAAGCTTGTCGGCTCATTTGGAGATCCTGTAGAAGCATTGCTGTATTTACAAAGTAATGCTGTTGACATCATGTTTAGCGATATCCAGATGCCGAAAATTAATGGTATGGAGTTGGTAAATGCCTTGGTCAATCCACCTGTTATTATTTTTATTACCGCACATCGTGATTTCGCATTGGATAGTTTTGATGCTGGGGTAACAGATTACTTAGTTAAGCCCGTTCGATTCGATCGCTTTTTAAAAGCAGTAAATAGAGCCAAAGAAAGTGTATTGGCCGGTAAAACTCCAAAGATACAAGAAGCAAGACCTGATCGTATATTTATAAAATCAGAAGGAAAATTAGTGAAGATCTTATTGCATGAAATTCTGTACATTGAATCCCAAGGAGATTATCTAAAAATCGTTGTTTACGAAAAAACATATACCACACAAGCTACGCTCAAATCCATGGAAGAAATCCTTGATAAGCAACTATTTTTTCGTATTCAGCGGTCGTTTATCCTCAACATAGAAGCTGTAAAAACAGTTACCGGAAATATGATCGAATTAACCAATGGCAAATCAATAGCGATCGCTGTAAACAAAAAGGAGGAGTTTTTCACCTTATTGGGCATCAAATAAAAAAGATAATTTTAATATTTAAAAGAGATCCTTATGGTAGATATACAATTTAAGAAGAGCAATATTATGACAGGCATTTTCCTTTGTATTGCATTTATTGTACTATTACTTTTCATCTTTTATACCTCGTCCAATAGCTATGCCCCCATACTAATATTTTTAATATGCATAACTTTACATATTTTATATTTTCACAAGATAAAATTCTGGATCGATCATAAAATGGCCGACCAGGATTAAGCATTGAGGAACAAGGTATATTAAATAACACCGCTGATACATCCATTTTTATTCCTTGGGAAGAAATTCAAAGTTTTGAATCTGGCTTTCGTACCCAAAATCAAATCTTTATCAAAGTTAGGAACGAAAAAAAATATGACCAAGTTAAACGTACGACATACTTAACTGCTTTAAATAAAATAGGTCGCCTTTTAGGTCAAAACCAGATTTACTTTGGATCGATGTTGATGTCTTAGCGATCTCAGAACAACAGCTTTTAACCTTACTGCGGTCGAGGTTGGCTAAAAATAACCGTCAAGGGTAAAACTTCCTTTAGATCAACTATTATTTAAAATTAAACACCGCTTTTAAAACAGCCATCCTGCCTCGTAGTTCATACTGATTATGAGTCTGCATATTCGCCGATATGTAATAGGTTTCAAATTTCTTCACATTTGCCAAATTCGTCAAATTTAGTTCAAAATCCGTTTTCAACTTCTTGTGACGATAGCGTAAAAATGTATCAAAGAAAACATAATTAAAATCTTTCAATCCCGGTTGATGGGAATACGTATTTCTAGCACTTAAACGCAAATGAACGCTTGAAAATAGATTTACCGGTAACTCATTTGATGTGAAGCATTAAATGTATTTCTATTTAATTCATCAGATCCACCCTTTTGTTTCGTACTTACCCAAGATAATTGTCCAGTATAAGAAAGGTTCAACTGCTTCCATATTTTAAATTCCATATTTGGCCTCAACGTATAACTTGTATTCTGAAATGGAAGTATCTCCTCATTAAATAACTGATTATAGTCCGACAAAGACCACGATGCAGCAATTTTCACCGTACTCGATAAAGCAAAAATGTATTTATCAATCCCAGCAGAAGCACTATAGGACTTCACTTCATTTTCTTGGGCGATCAGCTGTGTTTGAGTCGACTCCTCATTGATTACATTAGAAAGCATTGTACTTGATATGGATTGGTTGTAGCCCAATCCAAAATTAAAAAATAGCAGTTTTATTGTTTTACCTAACTTATAGTTTAATCCAAAATTATTGCTCCTATTTTCATTGATCCCACCACTATTAGTCGATAAAGTCCGGTAATTTCTAATCAGTAAACCTCGATACACATTTTCGATAGTTCCAAAAGTATTGCCTCTCTGATAAGAAAAACTAAGTTCATCCTCTTGGTGTACTTGCAAACGAGCTGAAAATGAAGGATTAAATAAAAGATTATTCTGGCTATTATCGATACTAAAACCGTCATCAATATAACTGGTGTGTTGCCATGATAAAGGCAAACTCAACTTTGTGGCTAGTCTATTAATACTCCATTCATAGTCTGCATTGACAGAAAACGATGAACGATTCCAGTGCATATTATTCTCCGTAGAATCAACATCTGTAGCCTTTACAATTCCTTCTTTATTGAGATCAATACCCGATTTGAGTTTTTGGTCTTCCATCATTGCCCCCAGCGTATAGTATTGTTTGATCTTTCCTTTGGGAAGCCTATATCCGATACTACCATTCGTAAAAATTGTGGGAACTTCAACATGTTGCAGTGTTTGTTCATATGATATTCCTGAAGCAAAGATATCCGGAAAAAGACCAGGAGAAAAAGCTAAGGTCTGTGGTTTATTGGCGTAATTCATATACCAATTGATCTGCACAATATCTCCATTTTTAAGTTGAGGAACCCATTCCAATTGATTAGAAAAGCCTCTAATTTTATGGTTCAAATTCCCGAAAATAGTATTTCCATTACTCCCTATTGTGGCGCGCGATCTTCTTTTTCATATTCGAACGAGAACGTATTATTGATATAACGCTTTTCCATGTTCTTGTTCAATGACAACCGAAATGCTGCTAGCCATTCCGCTGTTTCTGTATATTGGTTTTCATCAAATACAAAATCTCCTTCTTCCGAAAAATAGCTTGTTTTTCCTTGAAAAGTGGTATTATTCTTATCATACAAGAGCTGTACATTCGACTTCAGTTGCAAACCATTTTTTATATTCAATAGATTATTTGCATTTAAAGCCACTGTATTATTCATAAAATAATTTGATTTTGCTACAGGAGGACCACCAACAGTCCCTACAGCAAGCAAATTATTTATAGGTGAATACCCCATTTGTGCAAACACGGAACTTTGATTAAATCCAGTAAAATCACCAGTCAAGTCATTACCTATATTATTTCCCTGCAGCACATTCAATACCTTATATTTTTTATTGAACAAGATCGTATTGACTTCTGCATCATATTGCTTGGGCATTCCCGCTCCCAGTTTAGCCTGACCGGTTAACTTGAGCTTAGCATCGTCTTTAATAACCAGATTTATCGCCACATTATCTGTAAAACGCTTATTTTTCAACACTTTCATATGTTCGTGGTTGGTCAGTACCTGTATATCCTTTACCATCTTATGTGGAATAGTTTTCGTGCCGATAGAGTAGCGATCATCCAGCAGATCGTCTCCATCGATATAAAACTTAGAAATAGATTTACCTTGGTACTTGATAGCACCGTTTTCTCCAACTTCAATACCTGGCATGCGTTTTAAAACCTCACCAATGCTACGATCCTCATCCTTTGCAAACGTCGAAACATCATAAGATAATGTATCCCCGATTCGACGGATCTTCGGTCTACTTTTGACTTCAACATCATCCAATAAAACAGCTTTCTGTTCAAGTTCAATCGTTTTTTTAGTACGAAGATCTGTCAATGGAATTATTTTTTTATGATACCCTAAGTGGTTGATCTCGAGATATGCTCCATCCACACCTTTCAATGTAGTTAAAGAAAAAGCCCCATTCTCATTTGTTTCTTTAAAGGTTAACAATTTATGGTCACTTGACTTCAGTACCACATGGATATAATTTAACGGTTTTCCCGACGCCTTATCTACTAATACCCCTTCAATGGCAACCTGCTGCCCAAAAACCCATGCACTACAAAGTATATAGCATATTACAGTAAGAGATCTTAATAACATATTATGGTTTTAATTCTAAAGGATTATTAGTGACCGAAGAAGGTTTATAATTATCATCATTTTTAATAGATATCGATTTAATTTTATTAGGGTCGATAGTTGAAAATGGCACGTCGCTCGTTACAAAAACTCCACTCTTTTTTATAGAGGAAGAACCACCCGATTTTGTTTGCATATACGCCTTTGGATTGGTTTTAAAAGCCTTGTACAATTTTTCTACCTCTTCAGGTGCTGATAAAATAACATCAACCGGAGCACCAATCGTAATCTGAACACTATCAGCAAGTTTATCAAAACCAGAATACTCGAACTCAACTTCACTTTTATCATCCCTGGCTTCCAAAATTAATCCTGGTAAGCCGTGTAATTTCCATGGTCCAAAAGAAAAAGGAAGATCTGTTGTAAACCAAGTTGTGTAATGTCGACCGCCAAAAGTCGTTGTCGCTTTTTGACAAGTATATCCGCCTATTACTTTAGTATCATCATGAATATCCCAGTCTTGTTTAGGATATACTGCATCCAACAAGAACTCATCGGATGCTACACGTTTCACTTCAATCATATTGGATTTAGAGGATTCTAAAAGATAAGATTCTCTTATTCCGCTAGTGGATTTCGAAACAATAACATGACCATCAAAATTTAGAGCATCCATCTGTTGCGCAGATTGTTCTTGTGTTCTAGTAGATGAATAACTTGTGTAATAGCTTGTTTGGGGACTTAAATAAGTTACGACTTCATCTCTCCGATATTTATCTCGTTGTGTTGTATCATTAACGTGTTTAAAGAGGTAGTGAACTTTCGCAATTGCCTTTTCTTGAGCCTTAACAGTGATCCCCGTTAATAACATCAATACGATGAATAGATTTCTTTTCATTTTTTTGGTCTAAAGCAGTTGAATTAAGAATAAGGCGTAACGAAGCCAAAGTATTATATTCCGATTCGAATAATTTTAGGGTTTTTAATACGGTTTTAACTCGAGTGGATTATTGATCACAGAAGAGGCTTATAATCATCATCATTCTTAATAGTCATCGATTTAATTTTTGAAGCATCCATAGCTGGAGCTGATGAACTCGCGCCACTAATGCTAACAAAAACACCAGCGCCTGTAGATCTTCGGCTAGATCTGGTTTGCATATAGGCACTGGGATTTGCCTTAAAAGCCTGCTCTAATTTCTCTACTTCATCTTTTTTAGACAAAATTGCATTTGCAGGAGTTCCAATTTTCACTTGTACATCATCAGTTAATTTATCAAAGCCAGAATATTCAAATTCCACCTCACTCTTGTCATCCTTTACCGCCAAGATCAGTCCTGGTAAGCCATGCAATTTCCAAGGTCCAAAAGAAAAAGGAATATCTGTTGTAAACCAAGCGGTGTAATGACGACCAGCAAAAGTTGTAGTTGCTTTTTGACAAGTATATCCACCAATTACTTTGGTTTCATCTTCTATATCCCAATCCTGCTTAGGATAAGTAGTCTCTAATAAAAACTCATCAGATGCAACACGTTTTACTTCTACCATCTTGGACTTCGAAGGTTCTAAAAGATAAGATTCCTTGATACCACTAGTCGATCTGGAAATCACTAAATTACCATCAAAATCCGGAGCTGATAGTATTTTTGAAGTCTGTTCTTGCATTCTAGTACTAGAATAACTGGTGTAATAACTAGCTTGTTTACCAAGGTAAGTAGCAACTTCATCACGTATATGTTTGTCTTTTTGTGTGGTATCATTAACATGCTTAAAGATGTAATGTATTTTAGCAATTGCCTTTTCTTGTGCATGAAGAGAGAGCAGGCTGAATGAAATGAATGTGGTTAATAAGATTTTCTTCATAATTTTACGATTTATTTGTAAACTTACGAAATATTCGTAATTAACAAATACTCATTAAGGAAAATCATAAAATAAATATATAAATAACTGATTCATTGATAAATAAAATCAAATCACATGTCTTCACATTTATAATTATCAATATTTAGTGATCTCCTTATAACAGTTTAATAATAATCTTTATAGCCATTTATATAGAATATATAGCGCTTAGCTCATCATCTTTGTCGTTGTACAATGAAGATCACGGACTAACCGTAGGCTTATATAACAGACATCAATGCAAAGTAAAAAATAGACTTGTCTTATTGTAGAACAGCAAGCATTATGATAACAGCTTTTTGATCGTATGATTTTATTTGCTAGTTTTATATGTCAAGATATCCTTGGCAAATGTGGAAATCAATGATAAGAGAAATTTAATAATTAAATACAGCCTGGAAAAACCTACTTAAAATCTAACAACAGACTACATTCAATAGTTAGTGAATATGGATCGTTGCTTTTTTTATTAGTATTAGGAATTCTTACAATAAAATTTAAATGATTGTAAATAACAAAATAGGAATTACGCTTTCCGGTGGTGGCTTTAGAGGAATCGCCCATTTGGGCATACTCCAATATCTTCAGGAACTGAACATACAGCTTCATGCTATTTCAGGAGCGAGTGCAGGAGCTTTGGTCGGTGCGTTTATAGCTGAAGGATACGCTCCGCTAGAGATATTGGAGTTGGTAAAACAGGAAAAATTCTTCACCTATTCCGACTTCTCCATTAGAACTGATGGCCTGTTCAGTGCAGATATTTTTGAAAAAATCATTAAAAAATATATTCCGCACGACAGCTTCGAAAGCTTGAAAATGCCCCTATATGTTGCTGTTACAGATTTAACCAATGCGGAGTCTCTTATCTTCAACCAAGGCTCACTATCTTTTGCTATTAAATCTTCCTGCTGTTTTCCTCTGGTATTTCAGCCGGTAGCTTATAAAAATAACCGTTACTTATGTGATGGCGGAATATTAAATAACTTTCCGGTGGAGCAGATTAAAGCAACATGCAATAAAAGTATCGGCATCAATGTGAATCCGGTCAACCGTTCCGAAGGACGACTGAACTACAAGCAGATTGTGGAACGTATTATCCGAATTACAACCTCAAACATTAAGGCTGAAGCTCCTGGCGATTGCGATATATTTATACAGCCTGAGGAAATCAATCAGTTTAAAACATTTGACACAAGTAGAGTGAATCAGATATATGAATTCGGATATAACTACGCGAAAAAATTTGAGAAAGAATTTTTAAATCTCCAGAAAGAACTCGGCTAATAGCTAGTTTTAATCATGATAAGAAAGCTCGCGCTTCCATAAAAACACTTTTTCTGTTGTCGTTTCTTGATCTTTATCAATAACAACCTCTTCTCTCATCACCCAGTTGTTGTTCTGATCATATGTATAAGAATAGGTAGTTGTACTACCATAATTAGGATCTGCGGTTTTGTAAATGGAAGAGACAACATCCCCCTGTTCATTATATTGATAGGTGTAAGAAGAGTTTTGATCTCCTGAAAAAATTTTGTTCCCTTTGGCATCGTATTTATAACGGGTAATTATAGATGGAGTTTTCTGTGGCCACTCTACTTTTTTACTTTCAATAAGCACTCCGCCATTACCAAGTGTTTTATAAATTGTTTCACTTAAGACAAATTCATTCATAGCATCCTCGACACGTTCATAATTTTCTTCAATCTGTCTATGATCCTCGTACTTATAGAGCGTCCGAAAGCCTCTGCCCTCCTCGATCACTTCATCACCGTTTTTATCTAAAGAAGTATAGTATACTTTCCAAAGTTCCCCTTCGTCATTATATTCCAGTTCTTCTTCAGCTTCTTTTTGACCTGTCTCCCACCAAAAATATAATTTTAGTTTTAATTGTGCTCCACTGTAAAAGTACTCTGTAGTGAGATAAGCACTATCTTGCTTAGTCTTCTCATCTTCAAAAATAACATAAAGATGAGTCAGAATGCCATTGCTATCATATACTTTACGTTCGTTCCATCCATCGCCATAATAACGAACCGTGTCCATTTTATTATTCTCTAAGACGTAGCAAAGTTCATTTACTGACTTCAGTACAGGTTTATTCATATTCGAAAATTTACCTGTACTATAGTTTTTCAATGCCGATCTTTTCTTTTTCAAATATGTCTGATAATCTTCATGTATCACCGTATCTATAGATGGCCAAAATTGAAAGGTTTATCATAAGACTTTTTCTCACGGGCGGCTTTAGCATTGTCAGCGATATCATTTTCTAGATCATTATTTTTTATCGGAGATGCAATCATAGGAGGCACTTCTGCAAAAATAGAATCAGTTATTTTTCCCACCACAACCGGTGGTTCAATTTGTTTCTTAATCGGTTTAAGGATCTCCTTTTTTATTATTTTTTTCGTTTTTTTGCTTTGCGCACTTCCACTTTGAGAAATGCATATCAATAGCACAGTAGCAATAAAATAATAGTGAAGTAATTTCATTGTATATTTTTTATAAAAGTTCAATAGAGTACGTGTTAATTTCAAGATATGCTGAAGCTATATTTTGGAGGCATCTTCATTTACCATCTAATAGACCCTCTTTATGATGAGCCTTTATCGAATCGATCTGCGAGTCTTTATTACATGATTTTAATTCATTGCTAGATTCAGTTGTGACCTTATTCAATCGGTGCACTGATGAGTATATATAGTTAAGTATCATTTACAAACAATGGCTTTTTATAAAAATACATTAAAACACTGTGGCTATTCGACAACAGCGGTATCGACCTCTTCTACTGTTTCCTCATCACCTTCCATTTCGTGTTTTGAATTTTTAACATCCTCATCTGTATATTGATAATGTTCATCAAAGGTTTTCGTCTCACGATTATAAATCAGCACATATTTTGAGTTTTTGTTTTGCTTTATTATACCATCAGTTGGTGCAGGAACAAGCTTCATATCATTCAAATATATTAGTGCGCCTTTTGCAAATCGTTTGATGGTCGGCAACTCGGAACTTAATTCTTTCCAGTACAGGAGATTACCTTGATCAGTTATAATGAAAATGGCACTACTGGCAAAATCTTGTTTTTCAAGTAGAAAAGCCATTTCTTTATCCCCTTGACCAGTAAAATTGCCATATGCAATTACTTTAGGTGCTCGATCTTTAATTTTTGTGAAAAAATATTGATTGTTATCTTCATTTTGCATGAACTTATTGTCCATAAAAATCTTTACGATAGCCCTTTGAAATGGAACAGGAATATCGTTATATTCAGGTATTGTAAAAACCGCTTTTTTCCAATATGCATAATCTTCTTGACTAGCCCATCCATTTACAAAAACACTATCAGCGGGATATGCGATCTCTTCTGTATAAACTTCCTGACGCTGTTTATAAACTCCAAATTGAAAAGCAATAAAACATACTATCGCGAGTAAGGCAATGATGAGAACTACCCAAAAAATAGTTTTTTTATTTGATTTAGGTTTCGGTTCCGGCAAATTATCCGAGCTCTGAAATTGACTTGAGTTAGAATTGGTTCGATCCATCTTATTTTCGGTTGTATTTCTAGTATTCAAATTACTATTTCACTGATAACAATTTATTGGCCAAAAATAAAAATCGACAAGACTAAAACACGAAGCATTTACAATTTGTAAACCATCACTTACAATTCGTGGCGTTTCCATTAAAATAAAAAAAAGTTATACTAAACAGACATCTTGAAGAATATTAAACTGTCGACAAGAATTCTTAAAATGAACTTATAAGTGTCCCTTTCTATAAAAGCTTAATCAGATTAACTTGATCGATAAATATTCTTTATTCTAAAATCATCGCGTAAATTACATAGAATTATTGATCACTTAAGAAGAGGTGCAATCATCGTCGTTTTTTCAGAATTAAATAAGTATAGTACATTATATTTGTATCTATAATCAAAAAATTATGAAAGATACACCTACACAAAAACTCAAGCACGAACAGATCCAATATATTGAATTTTTATCACAAGATCTTCAACAGATCAAAAATTTTTATACAGCATGTTTCAGTTGGACTTTTACCGATTATGGACCTCACTACACTGCATTTGAAGGTGAATATATTGATGGTGGTTTTACTTTAGGAACTCCTGTAAAGGGAAGTATATTAATTATCCTTTACTCTAAAGCTCTTGAAACAACTCTTGAAAAAGTAATTAAAGCTGGTGGTATAATAACAAAAGAAATCTTCAGCTTCCCTGGTGGGAGACGATTTCAATTTATAGATCCAGATGGCAATGAGCTGGCCGTTTGGTCAGAATAAACTAAACATGCAGGCCTGTATTGATGAACCAAATAAACACAGGCCTGCATGAAAATAATAGCTTAACCTCTAATCTTTATGTGCTGATTCTTTTTGAAAAGCAATAAAATCTGCCTTAGAATAATCTGGGCATGCTCCCACTCGAGCAGTAACAAATGCTCCCAGTGAAACAGCTTGATTCATAATTTCAATTGCTGAACTTCCTTTTTCAAACCTTTTTGATAAAAATCCCGCCAAAAAGGAGTCTCCACTACCAACAGTATCTTTTACTTCAATAGGGATCGTCGATATGGAATAAAATCATGATGATCAGCATAGAGTGCTCCTTTACTTCCTTTGGATACAATAACTTCGTTCATCCTGAAAGTGTCCTGTAGGAAACTTACACAATCCTCTTCTGTCGTATAGGACTTACCCATAAAGTCAATCATCATACGTAACTCGGCTTTATTAAATTTTGCTAACTGTGTTTTATGCAACAGATCTTTTATCACATGTACATCATAGTGTGGCGCTCGCAGATTGATATCAAATACATTGTAAGAACTATTTTCAAGCAACTCAAATAATGTATTCTTAGACTGGGTATTACGAGTGGCCAGTGTACCAAAAACCAATGCATCCGATTCATTAACCATTGCTTGATTAATAGCATTCACTTCAATATAATCCCATGCAACCTCCCGGACAATATCATAATGTGCATCATTATGTTCATCGATAGTCGCAACAACTGTGCTCGTAGGATAAGCACTATTCACCTGTATGCCAGGAGAATGTATTTTCCAATCTTCGATTTTCTGCAGCAATTCACGACCTAATTCGTCATCTCCTACGCTGCTTATCATATTGACCTCAACCCCCATTTTAGACAAGTGATAAGCGACATTAAAGGGTGCTCCCCCAGCTCTTCTATCTCCTCCAGGGAATATGTCCCACAGTACTTCGCCGAAACAGGCTATTTTATTTTTTTTATCGATCATTCCAATTTCTTATTTCCAAAAAATGAGCTACCACTCATTCACATCCCCCGGTACTCTCAGTATACACTAATTTATCAAAATATTTCCTATTGTCTATTTTATTTTTCTTTTGATAATCATATGGATGCTCTTTTGTGCTGTGGTATCCTTCACAGAAGTATACATATCGTGGAGTTGAACTTTTCGTTCCAAATCCCTTATTACGGAGCTTCCGCCACGCAGATTTTTCCAACCATTTGAGAATCCTCTATTTACACCAATGAATAAAGAAAGTCGCTTCAGCGGCACCGTTGAACCTTACTTTCCCTGTTGCTCGACACTTACACCTCTCGATCACTTCGTTGATCTCGATACTATAAAATACAGTAGCTACAAAATGTTTATAATTAC
>NZ_ASZT02000041.1:0-35891 GCF_001006065.1 Sphingobacterium sp. IITKGP-BTPF85 | reverse complement strand
TTTATTAAGTTTGTACTGTTTAATAGTAGAGGCAAAAATCTTTGCCGATATAGAATTTAAAGTCTATTGTCAGGGATTGGTCGAATTGAAAAAAGAGTAAAAATTTAAATATATAGTAATGAAAAATTTGTATACAATAGGTGCCCAAGCTACTGGCGGTAGAAATGGGCAGGTTAAAAGTGAAAATAATGTGTTGGATCTTGAGGTGCGTATGCCGAAAGCCTTAGGAGGAGCTAATGACGATTATGCTAATCCTGAAATGCTGTTTGCTGCAGGATATGCAGCGTGTTTTGACAGTGCACTGAATTTAGTGATTAAACAGTCAAAAGTGCAAACAGGGGAGACCACTGTTACGGCAAAAGTGAGTATAGGGCAATTGGAAAACGGTGGTTTCGGATTAGCAGCTGAACTTCAAGCCAACATCCCGGGTATCTCATTGGAAGAAGCGCAAGCATTAACAGAAAAAGCACATCAAGTATGTCCTTACTCTAACGCTACTCGAGGAAATATCGAAGTTAAGATAAGTGTTTCAAATCAATAAAATATGCCTCCAGCCCTCGCTATATGAAACTACAGTGGAAGCTGGAGGTTATTTGTTTTAAATAAGATTTATCTGTTTAAAATTTCTCTATATACTGCTAAATAGTTCTGACACATTCTTTCTTTGGAAAAGTGATCCTCCACTTTTTTCCGACATGCTTCTCGGTTGATGAAACCGATATTTTTAACCATTTCAATTGCCTCGTCGATGTTTTCAGCGAGATATCCATCTTGTTCATGATCGATCAGTTCGGGCATACTGCCTTTGTTAAAAGCAACAACCGGTGTGCCGGAAGCCATCGATTCGACGACCGATAAACCAAAAGGTTCGCTAAAATTTATAGGATGTAGCAGTACACTGGCGTTAGAGAGTAATTCATTGCGTCTTTCCGGACCAACTGAACCAATATATTCAATTTTACCGGGTTTTAAATGGGGTTGGATATGCTGTCTGAAGTAATTTTCATCTTGAATTATACCAGCCATGATTAGACGTTTTCCCAAGGCTTGGGCTATTGCAATAGCTTCTTTAGCTCCCTTATCATGATGGATTCTGCCGTAAAACAATAAGTAATCCTGAGGTTTGTCGTTAAATGTAAACTGTCCAAGGTCAATTCCGTGGTAAACGGTAGCAATATAGTCCAATTCTTCCGCACGATCGGCATTGCTGATGGATACATAATGTCCGTCTTTATTGTGTTTTTTATATACAGGTAGAATACTTCGGGACGAAAAACCATGGATCGTGCTTACGACTGGTGTCTTCACCAATCTGGAATAGGAAAGGGGGAGGAAATCAAATTGATTGTGTATAATGTCAAACTCGCGCGCATTTTCGAAGCACTCAGAAATATGCAAAGATTCCCATACTTTGGCATTGATATCGCGGTCTTCTTCATATCCTAAAGGACAGACTGCCTGTAAACGTGCTGTGGTAATTGAATTACCAGTCGCAAATAATGTGACTTCGATACCTAATTTTACAAGTTCTTCAGTAAGTAATGAGGTAATCTGTTCCCATGGACCGTAGTGAACAGGAGGTGTTCGCCAAGCGATTGGCGAAAGCATTGCAATCTTCATACCTCTACAACATACGATACCTGCTTTTGTTATTAATATTCGTTTTTGTCTAAGCCTGATTTATAAATACGATCGATTTGAAATGCACTATTTGAAGATGTCTTTGGGTTGGCAAATCGTTCTGATTTGAAAAAGGGGGTGTCCTAAATTGTTGCCCCCCCCCTTTTATCATTCATGACCTATTTTTATAGGTGTTTTCAACATTAATAAAGCTTCAAAGTTTGCTTCCGATCTGGGCCTACAGATAAAAATTTAATGGGAATTTGCAGTTCTTTTTCCAAGAAATTAATATATGTTTTGAGCTTCAGTGGAATGTCGGAAACATTGGTGACTGTGCTGATATCTTTATGCCACCCGTCTATTTTCTTAAGTATAGGAGTTGCTTGTTGAGTAATTAGCTCATAAGGCATATAATCGATCACTTTACCATGATGGCGATAATGGGTGCAAGCAAAGATGTGATCTAAACCACTGAGAACATCTGCCTTTGTCATCACCAATTGAGTCACACCATTCAGCATTAGGGCATATTTTAGTGCAGGTAAATCGATCCATCCAGTACGGCGGGAACGACCGCTTACTGCACCAAATTCTTTGCCTGTCTGACGGATCTGCTCTCCTGTTTTATTGGCCAACTCTGTTGGGAAGGGACCACCGCCAACACGGGTGCTGTATGCTTTAAAGATACCGATCACCTCACCGATTTTGTTTGGAGCAATTCCTAAACCTATACAAGCACCTGCTGTTGTGGTATTGGATGAGGTAACAAAAGGGTAGGATCCGAAATCAATATCAAGCAAGCTTCCCTGTGCACCTTCGGCTAAAACCCTTTTCCCTTCCTGAAGATACTGATTGACCAGATGTTCTGAATCCACCAGAGGATAATGCTTCAAGTGTTCAATTGCATCAAAAAAAGCAGTTTCATTTTGAATCGTATTCACTTCTAACTGATAAAATGAAGCAAGCATTGCTTTATGCTTTGTTACCAATTTTTGATAACGTTTTTTAAAATCTGGTAGCAAAATATCGCCTACTCGGAGTCCGTTACGTCCTGTTTTGTCCATATACACCGGACCAATACCCTTTAAAGTAGATCCTATTTTGTTCGTGTCTAGATTTTGTTCGGATGCCGCATCAAGCAAAAGATGTGATGGTAATATTAGATGTGCTTTTTTTGAAATCAGTAGGTTACTTTTTTTCAATAAGTCGTGGCCGGCTTTTTTAAGCATATCCAGTTCTTTGATTAAACTGATCGGATCCAGAACAACTCCATTTCCGATCAGGTTCATGGTATGATCGAAAAAAATGCCGGAAGGAATCGTATTTAATACAAATTTTTTACCGTCAAATTCTAACGTATGACCTGCATTGGGGCCACCCTGAAAACGCGCTATGAGATCATAATCTGCACTTAACACATCAACAATTTTCCCTTTACCTTCGTCGCCCCATTGGAGGCCTAATAATACATCAACTTGCATAATCGTATGTTCAAATATTTAATACGACAAAGTTCGGGAGAAAGGGTCAGGCTACACTTGCCAATTGGCAATAAACCTTTAGCTAATGGTTTTCGGATGCGGCTAAGCGATGTTGCTGTAATGCTAAATAGGAGGCGAGCATCAGTTGTGGAATCCGGTTGGCTAATCCAGGGTAATGCGCTAAGAAATGTAAATAGCGTGTTTGTGCATTCTGCACCAACATATTGCTGCTTGCCCTCATTTTATTTTCGAGGACATAAGAGGTGATTTTGGAAAAGATGTCTGACCAGCCGGGAATGGTGGTGGCTAGCTCCATAAAATCTTTTTTAGAGAAAACGAGCAGTTTACAGTCGGTTACGGCTTCGATATATTCTGCTGAAGGTAACTCATCAATGAAACTGATTGTATCGGCAACGAAGCGATTTTCGTAAACGAAATAACGAGTGAAGCTATCTCCTGCTTTATTGTAATAACAGATTCTGAAAACTCCTTGGGTGACGTAGCCTATATCTCTTGCCACTTTACCCGCTTCAGAAAAAAAATCTCCTTTATTGATCTGTCTATGCTGTGCTTTAGCTAATATTAAAGCACATTGATTCTTGTTGAGTTGTCCAAATTTGAGCAGATAATTGATCAAGTCTTCCATTTTTCAAAAATAATATTATGCAATTGATTTTAAGTTGTCAATTGGCAAGATTTTACCTGAAATTTTAATTCTACAATCTTTCATGAATAATGGAATTTACACAGCTTTAAAGGTGTAATTGCACTTTATAACTTTGCTATGTTAGAGTTCTGCAAAGCATAAAATCTGAAAATTTGGGAAGTAAATGCTTCTGATATTGTAATTTAAGATTATTGCCGATTTTCATTTGTTATTTATTTAAAAGGAGAACTATTTTTGTTATTTTCACAATCTCAATGAACACATCTATTTACTATATAATTTAAAGGCATGGAGCAATACCCGGTCCCGGAAAATGAATTGGAGCGTATCCGCCAATTAAAATCTTATGAGCTATTGGGATTGGGGAAAGACCCTGATCTTGATGTGTTTGCGCAGGCAGCCTGTCTCATAACAGACTGTCCAGCGGCACTTATTGCCATGATGGAGGAAGATACGCAGCGGATCCAGAGCTGTGTTGGTATGGAGTTGGATACTGTTGAAAGACGTAATACGGTATGTCAGTACACGATTATGAGTAAAGATGTACTTGTCATCGAAGATACTTTTGAGGATCCAAGATCGGCCACCAATCCTTTGATCAGAGAGGGAAATATTCGTTTTTATGCGGGAGTACCTTTATTGGATGACGAAGGGCATGCACTTGGTACGATCTGTGTCATCGGGTTTGAGCCTAAGTCATTATCTCTTAAGCAGGTAGATTCTTTAGGACAGCTTGGGAAAGCTGTAACCAAAATTCTCTTAGGGAAAAAGAGAAAGGTCCAGGCAGGATATTTTGAGGAAGTATTTCATATTACTAATAATATGATCTGCGTATTGGACGACCAATATCGGATAAAAGAACTGAATCCGGCTTTTTCTGAGGCACTTAATATTGAAAAGTCTAAGGTGTTAGGAGCCTCTTTTTTTACATTATTGGATAATCATGATGAAAGTTCAGCAGCGTCTGAAAAATCTGGCAAATATTACCGAAGGTATACAATATACAACAGTAACATCGAAGGATGGAGGTAGTGATGTTGTGATTGAATGGTACTTCAAGTACGATGCAGCAACGTTAGAAATTTTCGGATTTGGGAGAAATGTTACCAGTGAACGGGAGGAGCAATTAAAGTTAGCTGTTTCTGAACGGAAGTTTCGCAATTTTTCGAGAATGCCATCGGTTTAATGAGTATGCACGACATGGAAGGTAATATTCTTGCTGTAAATGAGAAAGGCCGTAATCTTTTAAAGTATTCTGAGGAGGAAGCAAAGCATCTCAATCTAAAGCAACTTGTACCTACACATCACTTGCAGGCTTTCGATGATTATCTCAAACGTATTCTTCAAAATGGGGAGGATTCAGGTATGATGATTCTAAAATCGAAGGATGGCCATAAAATCTATTGGCTATATCATAACATGCTCGAGCTGGATCCGGAAGGGAAACCTTATGTGGTTAGTACTGCACTTAATATGACGGAACGGATACAGCTTGAAAATGACCTCCTGCATACGAAACAGATTTTGGAGCAGACGAATACTGTTGCACAAGTCGGTGGATGGGAGGTTAATCTGGATCTACATCAGGTTTTTTGGTCCGATTCAACAAAATTGATTCATGGAGTAGGAAAAGATTTTGTTCCTAACTTTGATCATGCCGTCGGATTTTTTGATGAAGACAGTCAGGTTAAGCTAATGGGAATTTTTGAGGAAGCAACTCAGCATGGTTGTTCTTTTGATGTTGAATTGCGATTGAGACAGCAAGAAGGTGAAATCATTTGGGTACGTGTTAAAGGAATTCCCGAGTTCGATAACGGAACCTGTAAGCGTGTTTTCGGTATTATACAAAATATTGATACGAGTAAAAACCTTTACCTGGAATTGGAACGTAAGGAAGCGATGCTCCGAGCATTTGTGGATTATGTTCCGGCTTCTGTAGCGATGTTTGATCGGGATTTTCGTTATGTATCCGTCAGCCATCAATGGATGGAAGACTTCCATAAAGATATGGATAATATTCTAGATCAGAATCTGTTTGATGTCTTTCCTAATATACCGGAAAATAGAAAAAATATTTACTATGATGCTCTTGAGGGTAAATCTTATAAAAATGTCGATGAATTGATTGATGTTGATGACTATGAGGAACCACAGCACTTTAATTGGGAAGTAAGACCTTGGAATTTGTCTGATGGTAGTGTTGGCGGTATTATTATTTTTACTCAAAATATCACCGAATCTGTCGCTGTAAATTTAGAATTGAAGAAAGCAAAAGAACTTGCGGACTTAGCGAGTAAAGCAAAGTCTGAATTTTTAGCTAATATGAGCCATGAGATCCGAACCCCTTTGAACGGTGTGATCGGATTTTCGGATCTGCTGCTCAAAACACCGTTGAACGATGTACAGAAGCAATACCTCAATTATATTAACGAGTCGGGAAGCAGTTTATTGAATATTATCAATGACATCCTTGATTTTTCAAAAATTGAATCTGGAAAATTGGAACTGTATATCGATAAATTCAATGTATATGATTTGGCACATCAGGTAATCAATGTCGTACTTTACCAAGCACAGCGCAAAGATGTCGAACTCTTATTAAATATTGAGCAGGGATTACCTGCTTCTATCTGGGTAGATGAGGCACGCATCAAGCAAATCTTGATCAATCTCTTGGGAAATGCCGTTAAATTTACGGAAAAGGGAGAGATCGAACTTAAGATCGAAAAGCGCAGCAGTGACGAAAGCAAAATTAAATTACGTTTTTCTGTTCGTGATACTGGTATCGGTATTCCGGTAGAAAAACAGCAACGTATTTTTGATGCCTTTACCCAAGAAGACAGCTCTGTGAGCAAACGTTATGGAGGCACCGGTTTAGGACTCACCATTTCCAATAATTTATTGAAATACATGGGAAGTAAACTTTGTCTGGAGAGTGAACTGAATAAAGGATCTGATTTTTACTTTGATCTGGAAATCGCTTATGAAGAAGGTGGCATCGAAGAGGATGAGGAACTGCCTTTAAAACGCGTTCTTATTGTAGATGACAATGCCAATAACCGTACGATTATACAGCATATGCTGACTTATAGAGGAGTTGATTCAGTACTTGCAGAGAATGGTCTGGCGGCTTTACAATTACTGATGAGCGGTGAAAGGTTTGATGTTATTTTAATGGATTATCACATGCCTATTCTCTCCGGATTGGAGACGATAGAAAAAATAAAGGAATTGTTTTATAAACAGGAGGAAAGTATTCCACTCATTGTATTGCATACATCGTCGGAGGAGCATGAGGTCATTTCTGCTTTCAGGCAACAAGAACGCTCCTATTGTTTGCTTAAGCCTATTCGATCCGACGAACTTATCTTACTTTACGTAAAGCTATACAGCAAAGTAAGGCTGATGTTAATCATTTGGGACAGGATAGTGATAGTGGAACAACGGTTTACCAACAACAGGCTAGGGTTCTTTTAGCCGATGACAATTCTGTAAATATGGCGCTCAATCTGCGTATGATGGCGACTATTATGCCTAATGCTGAACTGATAGAGGTTACTAATGGAGGGGATGCAATCGAAAAATGCCTACATTCAAAGTTTGACCTTATCTTAATGGATGTGCAGATGCCTGGTGTAGATGGTATCGAAGCGACCAAACAAATAAGGCTATTAACAGGTTATTCTGCTATACCTATTATTGGTATTACTGCTGGAAATGTCCGTGGAGAAAGAGAAAAATGTTTAGAGGCCGGTATGTCTGAGTTTCTTCCTAAGCCGATAAGGCAACATGATCTGTACACGGTATTGCAGCAATTTATTCAGAAACAGGTGCTTGAACAAAAAGAAGATGCTGTGGTTGATGATCATCTAGATATGGATGCACTTAAGGAGCAGATTGGAGACGACGTTAGTTTTAAATCTTTTTTCTTAGATCTTGTGATCAAAGAGATTAAGCAAGCATGGTTTCAATTGGAAAATGTCAGGGAGTCGGAAGATATTGAACATATGAAAGTGATCCTCCATAAATTGCGGGGAACAGCATCTACTGCGGGGCTTAAGAAACTGAGCATGCTGACATCTAATCTGGAAAAAGAACTATCGTCCAGTAACCCCGGATTGGATTTGCTGGATGATATGAAGCAAGAAATTGAAATAGGATTACAGTTAATCACAAACCTTTTAAACGAAAAGTAACATGTTGATTTTAATAGCGGAAGACGACGAATTGATTTTACGAACAATAGAACATAAATTAATTAAAGAGGGGCATACTGTCATTTTAACACGCAATGGAAAGGAAGCTATTGAAAAGATCAGTGAATTGGATCTTGATCTGGTTGTGACCGATATCATGATGCCGTTTGCATCGGGAATTGAGATTTTGTCGGCCATGCATACAATAGGAAAAAAATACCGGTCATTGTGCTCTCTAGCATGGGACAGGAGGAAGTTGTGACAGATGCATTTGATTTAGGAGCATCAGATTTTATGGTCAAACCTTTTAGTCCAAATGAACTGATGTTGCGGATCAAACGTCTGACAGGTAAATAAAGATTACTATGTTTCAAAAAATAACACTTCACGAACTGGTATTGGCCATAATCATTGTATTTGTGCTGGTATTGCTATTGATTATTGCGGTATTGTTTTATAGTTTTTATAAATACCGTGTTTTATCTAATAGACAAGTCTGGACACAGATCATTGAAAATAAGATTACTGAATCTATAGTGTTGGGACAGAATTTTGTTGAAAACGATGAATCCTTTGATATGCATCTGCGGGAACCAGCGTTCAGAAGTGTTTTTTTAGATCTTTTAGTGGCTTCAGAACGCAAATTTTCTGGTGTTGCCCGAGAAGAGATTACACATTTATTTTATAAGTTTAGTCTTGAGGATGAGGCCTGGCGTAATCTGATTAAAAAGAAAGCATATCACATAGCAGGAGGGATTCAGGAGCTGACCGCAATGCGTGTTTTACGTGCATTACCTAAATTTACATCCTTGCTGGAGCACCGGGAGAAACAGGTATATGTAGAAGCACAGTATGGAATAGTCAGTTTTAAAGGAGCTGAAGGTTTAAGTTTTTTAGACAACCTGAAGCATCCTCTTTCTGAGTGGCAACAGCTTCGTTTACTAAATTCTATTATTGATATTCCCGATCCGCAAATTGTCAATATTACTTTATGGTTGCGAAGTGAAAATACATCTGTGGTTATTTTTACTCTACGTTTAATGCGGAAATACCAGATGTTGTCTTATTATAGTGAAGTGCTAGAATTACTAGCGCATAATGATACTGCTGTAAAGCTACAGGTAGTGCGTACACTGGAGGCTTTTGAAAATAATAATACGATGGAGCAATTGGTGAGCGCTTTTCCAGAAGAAACATTAGCCGTTCAGATTGAGATCCTAAAAGCAATGAAGGTGTCCAAGAGTCTGGAATGTGATGGGTTTTTGAAAAAACAGTTGTGGGAGCATCCAGCAGTTGCAATCAAAATCTGGTCCGCGGAAGTGTTGGTTACTTTAGGGGAGCGTCAGTATTTACGGGATATGGCTTTGGATGAGAACACACCGGATGAGTTTAAACATATTATTAACCACGCATTGCAGGAAAAAGTATGCTAGAATTTTCACATATTGTTTACGAAGTAGTGATCTGGATATTTCTTTTATATTCGGCCGCTATATTTTTGATCTCTGCGTGGGTGGGTATCTATGCCTATGGTGCAGTAATACGTTATAAGCATGATAATTCCTATACCGATTATAATCTCATTGCAACCAATGTCAATGCACCTCGTTTTAGCTTAATCGCCCCGGCCTATAATGAAGGTATGACCGTCGTTGAAAATGTGCGATCGTTATTATCTCTCTACTACCATAACCTAGAAATTATTATTGTTAATGATGGAAGTCGTGATGATTCTATGGAAAAGCTTATTGAAGCTTATGCATTAGAATCTGTTTCGTTTTTTATACAAGGTGATCTAGAAACCAAAGAGATCCGCGGTATTTATAAAAGTAAAAATGCCGCTTTCAAAAAGCTGATTGTCGTTGATAAAGAGAATGGCGGGAAGGCAGATGCGCTCAATGTGGGGGTAAATATATCTTCTGGCGATTATATCGTCTGCATCGATGTGGACTGTATACTAGAGCAGGATGCACTTTTAAAACTTGCAAAACCTTTCCTAGAGCAGACTGATAAAAGGGTCATTGCTTGTGGTGGCGTCATCCGTTTAGCTAATAACTGCCGTATAGAAAATGGTAAAGTAGTTGACGTTAACCTTCCTAAATCTTGGCTTGGACGTACACAGGCTTTGGAATATATTCGTGCTTTTGTATTGGGAAGAATGGCTTGGTCCCGAGCTTCTGGTCTTATCTTGATTTCAGGGGCTTTTGGGGCTTTTGATAAGCAGATTGTACTAGCCTGTGGTGGATATGACAGTAAAACTGTAGGTGAAGATATGGAACTGGTGGTACGCATGCGCCGTTATATGGAAGAACAGAAACTTGCTTATGAAGTGGTCAACATACCGGATCCATTATGTTGGACAGAAGTGCCTGAGTCTAAGGAGATTTTGAAAAAGCAGCGGAATCGCTGGATGAGAGGTACCATGGAAACACTATGGAAGCACCGCAAACTTATGTTCAACCCGAAGTACGGACGGTTAGGAATGATCAGTATGCCATATTGGTTTTTCTTTGAATTCCTTGGTCCTGTAATTGAATTTTCTGGATATATTATTTTTCTGATTTTTCTTTTTCTTGGTATTATAAACTGGCCATTTTTCTTTGCACTCTTTGCGCTGGTTATTTCATCGGGGATCTTATATTCTATTTACGCTATTTTGGTCGATTTGGTGAGTCACCAGGTGTACACCAAGAAGCAAGATCTTTCCAAATTGATTGTTACAGCTATTTTGGAACCTTTTTATTTCCATCCAATTGTAGTCGGTGCAGGTGTAAGAGGTGTGGTGGATTATTTTCGTAAACAGCACAGCTGGGGCGATATGAAACGTCAGGGTTTTCAACAAGGGGCTGAAGATATACCATTTTTTAAACGGATTGGTCTACAGTTGCGTATAGGATTGAAAAATTATGGAGCTGTAAGCCTTGTATTTTTAGTGTTGTATATGCTTTCTGTCGCTGTAGAATGGTGGTGGTATAGCAGGCAATTTCCGCAATTAGGTCAATCAAATGGTGTAATACCACTTCTTTTGAATAATCTCATTTTCGCTTTTCAGATACTAAGTGGTTGCGGTCTTGTGTATCTGATAGTACAGCTTGTTCATCTTTCTTTAGCAAGGATATTATCCATCGTGTTATTGTCTTTTGTCGTGGTGATGCAATATATTTTATTTTTATATTTTGCAGAATCACGCAATTTGTTGGGAGCGGATATGTTTTATTATAATACTGCCGAGATGATGCAAATTTGGAAGCGAGTGGTATGCTGAGTTTTACCAATATCGCTTTATTAATCTTGCTCGTCGCATGTGCCTATATTCCTTTTTGGATAGCGTCGAAAAAAACGATTAAGAGCACCTATGTAGGCCTAAGTATGCTATTTTTAGGAGTTATTGTAAGTTTTATTCCTGTAGACCGCTTTAAGGTTTTTAAGATATCTGGTGATGAGTTTGCTCAAAATGCTGCTCGTAGTAAATGGCGTTATTTTCTAAATTCTAATGTCACCAATTATATCGAAGAACATCCGGGAATGTTGGTATTTGGAGCAGAAAAAGAAACGTCAGGGGAAAACCAAAGCTATCCTTTTCTTCGAAATGAAGATACAAAGGACATATTAGGGACCTACTTTCAAAAAAGTTCATCTGTCCCAAATTTGGTCATTATCGTGGTCGAAGGATTAGGGCATGCCTATAGTTCTCCTTCAGGGTATATCGGAAATTTTACACCTTTTATAGATTCTTTATCGAAGAAGTCCTTGTATTGGGAGAATAATTTAAGTTCTTCAGGCAGAACTTTTTCTGTTTTGCCGACATTGACAGGATCGTTGCCCTTTGCTTCGCATGGCTTCTTAGAACAGGATACTCTACCGGCACATTTTAACCTGTTCAATATCTTAAAAGCAAATGGATTCAATACAGGTTTTTTCTATGGCGGTAATTCAAAGTTTGATTTCATGGAAAAATTCATGACTTACAGTAAAGTGGATACTTTGGTCGATCAGTGGTCTTATGCCGAACCATATAAAAAGCTTCCCGAAAAAGGGGGAGAAAGTTGGGGGTATGAGGATCAAGCGGTATTCGCAAAAATGTTGGAGGTACAGAAAGTGCAGCAGACACCTTACTTTCATCTTTTGTTAACGCTCTCTACCCACAATCCTTTTCTAATCAATAATGCTGCTTTTTATGAAAAACTTTTTGATAAGCGGTTAGCTCTGGGCGATCTGACACCTGATCGCAAAAAATGGGCTTTGCAAAACCGGAAGCAACTGGTGTCTGTATTGAACTTGGACGATGCATTGCAACAGTTTTTCAGGGATTATCAAAAGCGGGCAGATTTCGCTAATACGATCTTTATTATAACCGGTGATCACGCTATGCCTGAGATTCCTTTAGAAAGTAAAATTGATCGCTATCATGTTCCATTAATGATTTATTCACCATTACTAAAGGCGGCACATACTTTCCGTCATAAGGTAAGTCACTTTGATGTGACACCTTCTCTGCTTGCTTTTTATCGTAATAATTATCAGGTGAATACCCCAGGACAGGTAACCTGGATAGGCCGTGGTCTGGAGATCGGAGCTTCTGCTAAAGGAAATGGAGCGGCGATGATGCAAAGTAAGAATCAGTTGATTGACTTTGTCTATGGTGACTACCATATTTCGGATGGCCAGTTGTATAAATTAGATGCAACACTTAATGAGGAACCTCTTTCTGAGGGTTCGGAGCGTGATCTGCTCATCAAGCGTTTCGAACTGTTTAAGCGTCAGAATAAGCAATTCTATACTAAGAAACAGCTACTGCCTGACAGTATTTTTAAGAATTATTTTAAGCAAACGATATCAAAACCCTAAAAGGTTTTGATATAGCCCACTGTGATATCGATCTGATTACCCTTCTCATTAGGTCTAAACTCTTGATTGAAGTATGTAGAAGAAATGGAAAACAGATTTGTACGGTTGACCGAAAAGTTATATTCTGCTCCGATCTTGAATGTTTTAAGCTTATAAATGGACTGGTCTAGGAGATTATTCCGGTTTTCTTCAGGACTAATTCCTGTTCCGATTAGAAATCCTAAATAGTCATTTGCTCCTTTGGTATAGTATCGAACTGTACCAGCGTATGAATGTGATATATTTTCATTGCTTGGGGTTAGATACGTTTTTAGGTTGAACCAGAAATTCTGATAATATTTGCCTATTGATGCTGTATACATCCAGATGTTATCACTGAAATATAGCTGTCTGTATCCGACTTCACCCTCAAAGCTGTGCGGTAAATTTGCATATAAAGAAACACCAGTTCTGTATTTAGGAAATATACCTACATTATTGGAATAGCCCCCAGCCACATAGAGATAAAACATTTTAGATAATCTTGGATAAGCCTCTACTTCAAATTGTAGTCCATTGTCAGCAAATTTATTCGCATAGTTTGTTCTGAAGATTACTGATCCTAGTGGTGTTGCTCTTTTATAACTAAGTGCTACAATATGCCAGTTATCGTCAAATTGTTTGTCAAAGTGAACAAAGTTATAATTAAGCCCGATAGCATTTTTAGCTGTATACTCCTGGATACTTTTTGCTAAAGCTCTTGCTTCAGCATTTTTAGGATTTAATTTTAGTAGATTATTTACTGATTTTTCAGCACTTTCATACGCATTATTACTGTATTCTATTTTTGTCCTTAAAAGGAGAAGATCTTCTGAGGTCGGGTGAAAAGAAAGACCTTTATCCACCAAGTTTATTGCTTTGGCCGCTTGATCGTTCCAATACTCTAAAGAAGCATAGGCTATGTACAAATCTTCATCTTGCACATTTTGACTTTCCAATTTGGAAATATGGTACGGGCACTATCTATTTTATCAGACCAAGTGTATAGACGTCCTAAAAAGATACTGATATCCGTATATTCGGGAGCCTGTTTCAAAGCCTGTTTACTGATTTTTATCGCTTCCGCATAATTTTGATCAAAAGCCTCTGTTCGTGCTTTAACAAAAAGTTCATCGGCAGTCAACGTTGTTTCCTGGCCAAAGGAAGCAAACGGAAATCCAAATAAGTAAAGCGATAAATAAACAAATTTATTCATTTCCAATAGATTGTTTTATGTAATATGGTCGATCTTAATAAGCTATAAAGTTAATGAAATTTGTTTGAGATTGAACTGACTAAATGACTTTATCATCATGCATATAAATCGTTGGCGGTCTTCTTTAAAACGAATTGACGAAGTTGATCAAGAATTTGATAGACTTCCTTTTGTATTTCTTCTTATTTAGCATCATTTTAAGACAGTCCTGAGGAGAAACTTGTGGATTAAAACTATTTATCAAATTAGTTTAATGATCGGTATTCGGAGGGGGACATGCCTACTTTTTGCTTGAACAAACGAGTGAAATGCTGGGGATAATTGAAACCTAATTCATAGGCAATTTCACTGATTGATTTTTCGTGATCAAAAATTCTTTCTTTGGCGAAATCGATAACCTTAGTTTGGATATATTCCTGCGCAGTAATACCAGTTTCACTCTTGATGATATCGCCGAAGTAATTTGGAGATAGGTTCAATTCTGAAGCACAGTAAGCTACCGTCGGTAGTCCGATCTTTTGAGATTTATCTTCGGTAAAATAAGCGTTTAATATATCTTCGAATTTTTCCAGTATACCCTTGTTGGAATGGTCCCTGGTTACAAACTGTCTGTCATAGAATCGGGTACAGTAGTTTAAAAATAATTCAATATTGGATGTAATCAATGTTCTGCTGTGCTTGTCAATGCTTTGTTCCATTTCATATTGGATTTTGGTAAAGCAATCTAAAACAATATGCCGCTCTTTTTCGGAAAGATGTAAAGCCTCGTTTACATCATATGAGAAGAAGTTATATTCATGGATTTTCTTTCCCAATGAAGTTCCTTTGATCAGGTCAGGATGAAACAAGAGTGCCCACCCTGAGGGTTGAAAGGTTGTGATATTAGGCTGTACGCCCAATACTTGTCCCTGAGCAATGAAAACCAATGTTCCTTCCTGAAAATCATAATTGTTGCGACCGTATTTCAATTCGCCACATTTTAATTCTTTCAGAAAGATGGCATAAAGACCAAAGTTAAAAGTCTGTGCAGGCATCGGTTTTGTTTTCGATAAGTCGATTACTGTAATTAAGGGATGCAAGGTTTCTATGCCACGCATTTTATTGTAGGCATCAATACTGTCTATTTTGATGATTTCTTCCATAACTCTTTTTTTATCATTCAATATTAATCAATTATAGCATAGGTCGGGATAGGCTAAGGCTGTTAACAGTAATAATGGTAAGAATTGCCGTAATCTGTATAAGCAAGAATCAACTGAACCTAGCGAATTTTGTCCTGTCATTTAACAAATGATGATTGGCTAATGAATTTAAACAAATTAAATGGGTAAAGAAAATGAAAAAGCGAGTTTTAGGAAATAGCGGACTTGAAGTGTCAGCAATAGGGATGGGCTGTATGAATCTGAGTTTTGGTACAGGAAAGGCAGTTAGCACACGGAAGGTGTTCGTGTGATACGTGGAGCTTTTGAGAAAGGAATCACATTTTTTGATACAGCGGAGGCTTACGGACCTTTTACAAATGAAGAATTGGTGGGTGAGGCGTTGATCCCTATTCGCAAGGAGGTCGTTATCGCAACCAAGTTTGGTATGATCTCGGAAGAAGGTGGCTTGAACAGTCGACCTGAACATATACGTAAGGTTGCGGAGGCTTCACTTAAGCGATTAAGGACAGATTATATTGATTTATTTTATCAACATCGGGTTGATCCGAATGTTCCGATTGAAGATGTCGCCGGTACGGTGGGAGATTTAATTGCGGAGGGGAAGGTAAAGCATTTTGGACTTTCTGAGGTGGGTGCATCTACTATCAGAAAGGCGCACGCTGTTCAACCGGTTACTGCTGTTCAAAACCAGTATTCGATTTGGACACGTGAGCCGGAACAATATGTGCTACCGCTTTGTGAGGAACTGGGAATTGGTTTTGTACCGTGGGGCCCTTTGGGTACTGGTTTTTTGACCGGTACGATAACAGCAGAAACTACCTTTGATCCTGAAACTGATCTGCGCGCGAGCTTTCCCAGATTTACTAAAGTAGCGATGCAGGCGAATATGCCTTTAATCAAAATGTTAAATGCATTGGCACTAAAAAAAGGAATATCAACGGTGCAGCTCGCATTAGCTTGGTTGCTTAGTAAAAACCGTCTTATTGTTCCTATCCCGGGAATGGATAAGCTCGACTACATTGATGATAATATTCAGGCGCCCAACGTCATGATGACTGCCGAGGATCTGATCGAAATCGAGGTTGCTCTGACAAAGATCTCCATTCAAGGTGAGCGCCTATCTGCTGAATTGCTCGCGATCTCGGAAGAATAGGATGATAATTCATGCAATCGTAGAACATGTTGTGTGTCTGATGGGAGTCTTAAAGCATGTAATCTGTAATAATGGTAAGTTAAACAGTAATTTGTATCCTATAACGCTACATATTTGTGTCGATTTTTGAAGAAGTGCAAGAACGTGGATTCTTTAGAGCTTGAATCGACTTTTGGGATTTTTTTAATAGTAAAGAATAAACTTAAATGATATGGAACAGAATAATCGAAGAGACTTCTTAAAAAAGGGAGCGTTTATCGGAACGAGCTTATTGGCAACTTCTTCTTTAGGACTTGTAGGATGTAATCGTTCATCCGAAAAAGAAAACCATAGTGACAAAAGTAAAATGAATCTTTCATCAGAAAAAAGGACTTTGGGTAAAGGGAAGCAAAGTCTTGAAGTATCAGCTTTGGGATTAGGCTGCATGGGTATGAGTTATCATCGGAGTTTTATTCCCGATCGAAAGGAAATGATTGACCTATTGAGACGTTCTCCAGAATTGGGTTTGAATTTTTACGATACAGCAGAAGCTTATGGTCCCCTGTTTAATGAGGAACTGGTTGGGGAGGCATTGGCTCCGTTTCGTAAGGATATCATTATAGCCACTAAATTTGATTTTAAAAATGGTAAACCGTCTGAAGGACTCGATAGTCATCCAGATCGTATTAAAGCAGTTGTCGAGCATTCGTTGAAAAGCTTAAAAACAGATTACATCGATTTATTGTACCAACATCGTGTTGATCCCAATATCCCTATTGAAGAAGTCGCTGGTGCAGTGAAAGATCTCATAGCAACAGGTAAGGTGAGGCATTTTGGAATGAGTGAGGCGAATGTGGACAATATAAGAAAAGCCCATGCTGTGCAACCGCTAACAGCTTTGCAGAGTGAATATTCTTTATTTACACGTGAACCGGAAAAGGATGTGATTCCGCTATGTGAAGAATTGGGGATTGGTTTTGTCCCGTATAGTCCGCTAAGTCGTGGGATGATTACGGGATACTTAAATGAGCGTTCAATATACGATCCTAATAATGATAACAGGCCTTCATTGCCACGGTATCAGCCTGAAAATGTAATTGCGAATTGGAAATTGATTGACACTCTTAAAGAATTTGGAGATCTCCGTGGATTAACCGTTGCACAGGTGGCACTATCATGGCTCTTAGCGCAAAAATCTTTTATCGTACCGATTCCAGGGACAACTAAATTAGCCCATTTGCAGGAGAATCTTTGGGCTGCTGTTTATGCATTTTCCGCTTCAGATTTGACTAGTTTGACTGCAAAGCTAAATGAGATTCCGATTGTCGGTGACCGCTTAACAGGTTTATCTGCTGAGCAAGTAAAGAAGTAAGATGATTATAATTGGTTGATTGGTAGGCTCCCAGAAGAAATTCTTGGAGCTTTTTTATTTTTAAAGGAGATATGGAATTTTAATCTAATTGCCATAGATTCCGTATTGAAATTGCTTACGGAAAAATCATTGATTTGAAGGCGGATGAGGAGCAATAAAAATATGAACCCTGAGACTGGGTATTGAGTCTCAGGATATCATCATGCAAGGTAAAGTATTGCCAGTTATAGACATAATTATCTCAATTTTTTATTGATTTTTGAGGATACGAATTTCGAGAATTTTGTGGCTTCTATTCTGGTCTGCTCCTTTGATTTTTATGTTTAATTGTTTTTCTGCTTCTAGACCCTGTGTCAATGTGAAACGTGCTGTTTTGATATCAGATGTTGCTGTTGCTGGCACTAACTTTCCAACGATAACATCGTTTACCATGATTTCTGTCGTTCTTGGACCTTCTTCCGTTAGATATTTGATATAGATGTCTGCATTTTTGCCATCTTGCTTTTTTAAGATATAACTGAACCAGCCATCTGCTTCACGCCAACGGGTATCGTCAAATACACCTGCATGACTATTCAGCTGTTGAATAAAATGATCAGATTCCGGTTGTTGCTCCCCGCAGACAACTTTATCCACGGTTAGGGTGTTTAAACGGAGACTCTCTTGTTCATCGCGTTGCATTTTTTCCTGTGTACTAGCAAGCTCTTGTTCCGTCGCTTGCGGCCAATAGATGATGTATCGGCTGTCGTGAATCTTATAAAATGGTTCAAGTTCCATGTTAATATTTTCTTTTGCAAGACGAAGACCCGATAATGAAAAATGTAATGGCTTTGATGCAATAGGTTTTACTAGGTTTGGTATAGCAGAAGGTTCTGTCGTTAGAATTGGTAAGTCTCTCAATGGAATCTGGATTCCTTTTGCGACATGCCCCATCCGACTATCGTCGGATAACAAGTCGGGTAATGGTCCGGATGTGCGCGCTCCTAATACAATTGGACCATAGAGTAAACTATAGTATTTACTTTGATCTGGTAGCTGTTCTGTATGTATACCCATAGGAAGCTGAATAACGACTTGATCACCTTTTTCCATTCACGATCAATGGTGAAGAAATCGCCCTCAATTCTATCAATTTTATAGATTTTACCATTTATGCGTATACTTGGTTTTTCGGACAACCATGCGGGTTTTCGCACATGTAGTGCAAATTTTTTGCCATTCTTTTTTGGGTGAATGTGTAGGGTTGTACTTGCTTGTTCTGGAAAATTGTTTTCTTGGACGATTTCGACTTCTTGGTCGCGCCAGTTGAGACGTGAAGGTATAAATAAATTAATATATAGATGATTACCTTGATACGCATAGATCATCTCGCCGTATTTCGAATGATTTTCCATTCCGGATCCAACACAGCACCACATACTTGTATGTGGTTGGGAGTATACTCGATAATGTCCAGGCCTAATTTGGGTAAAGTAAACGAATCCTCCGTTTTCCGGATGTTGGCTAGATAATATATGATTATATAAACTACGTTCATAATAGTCTAGATATTTGCCCTTTGGATCGGTTTGATGAAGCATCTTTGTCAAACGTAGCATATTATAAGTATTGCAAGTTCGGGGCCTTCAATGCTATGGATCATTTTCGAGAAATCATTGGTCGGATTAAAATGCTCACTAACACTATTGCCTCCAAAGGAAATGGAGCGTTGTGTTACAACACTTTCCCAGAAATATCGGACAGCACTTTCCCAGGTTTCATCTTGAGCAATATCTGCGATTCTCTTAAAACCTAATACTTTTGGAATTTGTGTGTTAGCATGTTGTCCGGTAAGCTTATCTTGGTGTTTAATTAATGGATCTAGTACCTCATGATGGCTGAATTGACGGGCAAGTGCAAGATATGCTGGATCTTGTGTGATAGCTGCAACATCCGCAAATGTTTCGTTGAGTCCGCCATGTTCGCTACGTAACATTTCCTGAATTTGTTGTTCAGAAAGTTGTTGTACTAATATAATAGCCCAGTCGGTCATCTTTATCAGCATCTTTTTTGCTTCCTCATTTCCTGTAAGAAGGTAAGCATCACGTAGACCTGCGTAAGTCTTATGAATATTGTATAGCGGTACCCATTTACCATTTAAGCTAAATCCACTTGCTTGAATATTGCCTTGTGCGATTTCTTTCCAAATGGTTTTTCCACCTGGAACCCCACCAATATAGCCATTGCCATTAGCGTCTTGACAACTTTTTAAATTGGAAAGCATATAATCCAACCTTTTTTTTATTTGTAGGTCGTCAGTTGCCGCATACATATGTGCAAGGGCAGAAATATAATGACCACCGATGTGGCCATCTAAGCCTGTATTTTCCCAATTGGTATAAGATTCTTTCTTTTGAGGTAGCCCAGCTTCGCGTAGGAAAGGAGCTAATAAACGATCTGCATCGATCTCTAATAGATATTTTAAATCAAGATCTTGGGCATGCTTGAAAGGGCCTTGAAGCAAGCGGACATCGTTCAGGTCGAAATAGTTCAGCTGAGGCTTAGTTTGTGCTGATAATTCGGATGAGCAGATGACCATACAAGTAAAGTATGTAATGATTCTTTTTAAAGTCATGGCATTTCTGGTTTAAGATTTATACTTAATCTTACTTTTATTATTTAAATGTTATTAATACATTTATTAATTTAAGCCAAAAAAAGGTATTCAACTGTTTAGAGCTGATCGTTAACTGTTTATTGACCAGCTTGGTAAGTAGCTTAGGAATGACATGATTTTTTCTTTGTAAATGTCCTTGTTTAATCGAAAGTAGAATGCTCCTTTCTTAGATTTTTCCTTATCTTTTTCTTTTAGTTTAATGATCAGTTCCGAAGAAAGCAGCTTACGGCTAAAATTGCGTGTATCCAATTCGGTATCGTAGACACTTTCGTAAAGTGATACAATTTGTGGAATCGTGAATTTTTCTGGTAATAGCTCAAATAGAATAGGGTAGAGTGCCGCTTTTGCTCGAAGCTCACGTTTCGCTTTCTCAATCATCTGATTGTGATCAAATATTAATTCTGGGTGATCTTTGAGCGGGAACCAACAAGCTTCAAATTCTTCACTGATGATGTGTTTATATTGATGTACATCAATTAATGCGAAATGTGCGATACTGACCACACGTCCATATTTTTCACGGTCAGGATCGCCAAAAATGCCACAGTCTTCCATATAGACTCCATCTAAACCTGTCAGTTTCTTCAGAATACGAGAAGATGCTTGTTGCGGATTTTCTTCTGGTTGAACAAATCCACCCATTAAGCTCCATTTATTGCGTTCGGGCTCAAATCCTCTTTTAATAAGTAAAATTTCTAATGATTCGCCATTAAATCCAAAAATAATACAATCCACAGCTAATAATAAGCTTGGCTCATTTTTGTAAAAATCCATAATTGAGTAATCTCGTTTATAATTAATTAAAGATACAAAATGTATCGTACCTGTTACAATCTATCTAGTATTTCATATAAAAAACCATTCTATAACGATTAACTTATATCGTATTTATATAAACGGATTAATATTTTATTTCTATACAAAACAACGAAAAATAAATTAAAATTTCATTTTTTAAAAAAATAAATGTTAATTTGACATTAATTACTCCGATTAACAACTCAGCTTGCTGGATTTAAATAGTTTGTTTTCTAAGTAAGAGATTATAAATCAATATTATAAACCAAAAACACAAATAATGAAGAAAGCTTATGTGATCGGCTTAGATTACGGTAGTGATTCCGTTCGATCGGTTTTAGTAGATGCGGATAATGGCGTAGAGATATCTAGTGCAGTTTTTTACTATCCGCGATGGAACAGCGGAGAGTTTTGTGATCCGGTGACAAGTCAATTTCGGCAGCATCCTTTAGATTATATTGAAGGATTGGAATTTACAATACTTGAATGTCTTCAAAAGTCAGGTAATGCTGAAATTGCCAAATCTGTAAAAGCAATTTCTATTGATACAACTGGTTCTACTCCTATAGCAGTTGATGAAAAGGGTATTCCTCTTGCTTTAACTGAACGTTTTGCTAATAATCCGAATGCCATGTTTGTTCTTTGGAAAGATCATACGGCCGTTAGGGAAGCTCAGGAAATTAATGATCATGCTCAAAAATATGATATCGATTATTTAAAATATGTTGGTGGAATTTATTCATCGGAGTGGTTCTGGGCAAAGCTACTGCATGTGCTTCGTGATGATCAGGAAGTGCGCAATGCACTCTATACTTGGGTCGAACATTGTGATTATATACCGTTTTTATTGACAGGAGGCAAACGTGCCCAAGACATTAAGCGTAGTGTCTGTTCAGCAGGGCATAAGTCTTTATGGGCCGCTGAGTTTGGTGGTCTTCCTCCGAATCAATTTTTGCAGAACTGGATCCGTATTTAGATGGTATGGTAGATCGTTTATTTACCGATACGCATACTGCAGCCGAATCTGCCGGAACACTTTCGGAGGAATGGGCAACCCGATTGGGTCTTTCTACTGAAGTAGTTGTTGGTGTAGGTGCTTTCGACTGTCATATGGGAGCAGTAGGCGGACAGATTGAGCCGTATTATTTAAGTAAAGTGATGGGAACGTCGACTTGTGACATGTTAGTCGCTCCGCATGATGAGGTTGGTGAAACCCTTGTAAAGGGTATATGTGGACAGGTGGCTGGATCGATTATCCCTGGCATGATTGGTATGGAAGCGGGTCAGTCGGCTTTTGGCGATGCTTATGCTTGGTTTAAGCAAGTACTATCATGGCCATTCGCTAATATAATTGCACAATCTAATGATATTTCACCAGCAGATAAAGTAAAGATCGCTAACCTAATTGATACACAATTGATTCCTGAGTTAAGTCGAAAAGCTGAAGCACTACCAGTCACAGAATCCTCAGAATTGGCAATAGATTGGTTTAATGGACGTAGGACACCAGATGCTGATCAGACTTTAAAAGGTGCGTTATTGGGTCTTCATCTAGGGACAGATGCAGTGCGAATTTTTCGATCAATCGTCGAAGCGACTTGTTTTGGTGCCAAAAGTATTGCAGATCGTTTTGTTGAGCAAGGTGTACCGGTGAAGGGATTAATCGGGTTAGGTGGCGTTGCAAAGAAATCTCCTTATATCATGCAGACGATGGCTGATGTTATGAATATGCCTATTCGTATTCATAAATCTGAACAGACTTGCGCTATGGGAGCAGCTATGTTTGCTGCTACAGCTGCTGGTATTTATGCAAAGGTTGAAGATGCAATGGAAGCTATGGGACAGGGTTTTGAAAAAACGTATGAGCCTCGTCCAGAAATGGTCGCAATCTATGCCAAAAGATATGAACATTACAAGAGTCTTGGTGCTTTTATCGTAGAAACCAAACATTAATTGTGGCGAAGTAGCGCCTTATTCGTCGCTTCTTATATATATGATTTTTTAATTTTTTGAACTATAAAATAATGATTTATACAGACATAAAAGAAGAAGCTTTTCATTGCAATATGCAATTGCCTAAATTGGGATTGGTGCTTTTTACTTTTGGAAATGTTAGCGTTGCGGATCGTGATCGTGCCGTGTTTGCAATTAAACCTAGTGGTGTACCCTATGATGAATTGACTCCAGATCATATGGTCATTGTTGATTTTGAGGGGCGTGTGTAGAGGGGAAGCTGAGACCTTCATCTGATACGCAAACTCATGCTGTGCTTTACAAACACTGGACGGAGGTAGGTGGTATTACACATACGCATTCTACTTATGCAACTGCTTGGGCACAGAGCCAACGTGATATTCCAATTTTTGGAACGACTCACGCAGATCACTTAACAACAGACATTCCGTGTGCGTCACCCATGGATGATCAAATGATAATGGGGAATTATGAATATGAAACGGGATTTCAGATTATAAATCATTTTGATGAACATAAACTCGATTATAAAGAAGTTGAAATGGTTTTAGTAGGAAATCATGCTCCATTTACATGGGGGAAAACCGGTGCTAAATCGGTATATAATAGTGCAGTTTTGGAAACGGTGGCACAAATGGCTTTGTTGACAGAACAGATTAATGCGAAAGCGCCACGCCTGAAAGATGCTTTGATCAAAAAGCATTATGAACGTAAGCATGGCGGAGCTTCGTATTATGGGCAAGAGTAAAAAGAATAAATAATCAAATATAAACGAATAAAATTGAAAGGAGATTGGACCTAAAGCCAATCAAGAAATTATAAACTATGAATATCGATTTAAATAAATTGGAAGTTTGGTTCGTTACTGGGAGCCAAGATTTATATGGTGAAGAGACCTTAAAACAGGTGGCTTTACATGCTGAAGAAGTAGCTCAATATTTTTCGGCACATAGGGAGATCCCTGTACAGGTAGTATACAAACCCATTGTCAAAAATAGTGAAGAAATATACAGTACTTTAACTGCAGCTAATGCTGCAGCAAACTGTATCGGTTTGATTACATGGATGCATACATTCTCACCTGCAAAAATGTGGATTAGAGGGTTGCAGGCTTTACAGAAACCATTACTTCACCTGCATACGCAATATAACCGTGATATTCCTTGGAGTACGATGGATATGGATTTTATGAATCTAAACCAAAGTGCACATGGCGATCGTGAGTTTGGTCATATTGTGACCCGATTGAATATCGGTAGAAAAGTAGTTACTGGTCACTGGAAAGATGAGGAGGTAATTGAACGCATAAATGTGTGGGTACGTGCAGCTGCTGCTTGGCATGATTGGCAGGGGGCGAAATTTGTCCGTTTTGGTGATAACATGCGTTATGTTGCGGTTACTGATGGGGATAAAGTGTCGGCTGAGACGCAATTTGGATTTTCAGTGAATACCTACGCCGTTGGCGATCTTGTCGCGGTAGTAGATGCGGTTACGGAATCGGAAATTGATACTTTACTGCAGGAGTACGAGGCCACTTATGATCTCGCAGCTAATGTAGTAGCAGGAGGAGAGCAACGCCAAGTTTGGTAGAGGCAGCCCGTATTGAGCTTGGATTGAGGAAGTTTTTAGAATCTGGCAATTATAAAGGATTTACCGATACTTTTGAAGATCTTCACGGTCTTGTACAACTGCCTGGATTAGCCGTACAGCGATTGATGGCTGAAGGATATGGATTTGCCGGAGAAGGTGATTGGAAAACACCCGCATTGGTGCGTGCATGTAAAGTAATGGGTGCTGGTTTGCCGGGTACTACAGCTTTTATGGAAGACTACACATATCATTTTGATCCTGAGAATGAAATGGTACTCGGTTCGCATATGCTTGAGGTGGATCCAGCTTTAGCAGCTGATAAGCCTCGAATAGAAGTACATCCGTTGGGAATTGGCGGTAAGGCTGATCCTGCGCGTTTGGTGTTTGATGGCTTAAGTGGTCCTGCTTTGAATGCCTCACTGATTGATTTAGGAACTCGTTTTCGCTTGATCGTCAATAAAGTGATCGGTGTCGATGTGAAAGAGGAGTTGCCTAAATTGCCGGTGGCACGGGTTCTATGGAAACCCCTTCCGGATATGAAAACTGCTTGTAGTGCCTGGATCTATGCTGGTGGGGCTCATCATACTGCTTATAGTTTGAGTTTAAAACCTGAATATCTGGAAGATTTTGCCCGTATTGCTGGACTGGAGTATGTCGCTATTGATGAAAACACGACGTTAACGCATCTGGAAAACCAGTTGAAGTGGAATGAACTCTATTTTTTAATGAAGAAATAAACGGAATGGTCCTGCGCCTTTCTTAATAAAAGGAGTAGGACTTCATCATAAGCAAATCGCAATACTATGGATAAATTTGCAACAGTAGATTACATTATTTTTGTCGTCTACTTTATTATTGTAGCCGGATATGGCTTCTGGATATACAGTAGAAAAACAGCAGCCAACAATAGTAGTAAAGACTATTTCTTGGCAGAGGGTTCATTGACCTGGTGGGCTATTGGAGCCTCATTGATTGCTTCCAATATATCTGCCGAACAATTTATTGGTATGAGTGGAAATGGTTTTGAAGTCGGTATTGCCGTTGCGGCTTACGAACTCATTGCAGCTGTGGCTTTAATTATTGTAGCCGTGTGGTTTATACCGGTTTATCTTAAGAATAAGATCTTTACAATGCCTCAGTTTTTAAACAATCGGTATAATGAAACGACCAGTCTGATCATGGCAGTTTTTTGGCTTTTCTTATATGTGTTTGTCAACCTAACGTCGATCTTATACCTGGGCGCAATCGCTATATCGAGTATGGCTGGTGGAGGAGATAGTTTTCACTTGATTATGGTGGCCTTAGCTGTTTTTGCCGTCATTATTACCTTAGGAGGTATGCGGGTCATCGGTTTTACCGATGTGATCCAAGTGGTGGTTTTGATTATCGGAGGTATCGCTACGACTTACGTTGCATTAACCTTGGTAAGTGAGCACTTCGGCCTTGGTAAGGATGTCTTGGCAGGTTTTAATAAACTCATGGAAGATTCACCTAAGCATTTTGAAATGATCGTGGATAAACCCGGAGTTGGGGCTACACAAGAAGAGATTAACAAATACCTCATGTTGCCAGGGATAGGGATGTACCTAGCTGGTATCTGGATTGTGAACTTGAACTATTGGGGTTGTAACCAATACATCACACAACGTGCTTTGGGAGCTGATCTAAAAACTGCCCGTATGGGTATTTTATTTGCCGGGCTTTTGAAGTTATTGATGCCACTTATCGTCATGCTACCTGGAATTGCCGCGTATGTGCTTTATAAAAATGGTGCATTGCAAGAGGAGATGGCACCAGGAGGGGTATTTCATGCTGACAATGCGTATTCCGCTATTCTAGGTCATTTACCAAATGGTATGAAAGGTTTAGCACTTGCGGCACTAACGGCTGCTATCGTTGCCGGTTTAGCGGGTAAAGCAAATAGTATTGCTACTATTTATACGTTGGATATCTATAAAAAATACATCAATGCCGGAGCATCTGAATCGAAGATGGTGTGGGTAGGTAAAATTACAATTGTCGTTTCTATTCTTGTAGCTGTATTGTTTACTTGGAATGATACCTTAGGCATTGGAGGTGCCGGTGGATTTACCTTTATTCAAAAATATACGGGCTTTATTAGTCCAGGTGTGTTTGCTATGTTTTTATTGGGAATGTTCTGGAAACGTACCACTGGTCCTGCTGCAATCACGGGATTGGTTTCGGGATTTGGTTTATCGATCTTTTTCAATGAATTTGCGACAAAAGTATTTGGTCCTGAAACTTGGCTGTATACAGCCTACATCAATAAAAGTGGTCATTACGAAATTCCATTTCAAATCTGTATGGGACTAGCTTTTGCTTTTACGTTAGCCTTGATGATCGGTGTTAGCTTATTTGGTCCAAAAGAGAATCCAAAGGCATTTGTACTGGACAAAAAATGTTCAAAGTAGAGCCATCGATTTTGGTATTGATTGTGGTAACACTCTTATTAGTAACAGCTATATATGTGCGTTTTTGGTAGATGTAATAATGATTAATCAATTGTAAATCATAACAATATGAATAGTAAAATTATAAATGGTATTTTGTTGACGTCCGCATTGGCATGTGGTTGCCAACAGACCTCGAATAAACAGCATACGACTGAAAAAACAGATTCCGTGGATACGTCTTTTGATTCGGTTATCGATAGTAAAGATGTCAAATTGTATACATTAACGAATGGCAAGCTTAAAGCTGCGCTGACAAATTATGGTGCAAGGTTAGTGAACTTACAGGTTCCGGATAAAGCCGGCAACTTGACAGATGTGATCCTTGGTTATGACAGTGCTGCGGAGTATAAAGCTAATGCGAGTAATTTTTATGGGGCTATCGTAGGTCGTTATGGAAATAGAATCGGGGATGCAACTTTCACTTTGCAGGGAGTTAAATACGAACTGGAGAAGAATGATGGAAAAAACTCCCTGCATGGGGGTACTCATGGTGTTTATAATCAGGTATGGGATGTCGCGAACAGTTCGGATTCATCCATTACCTTCACTTATCTTTCTCCTGATGGAGAGGCAGGTTATCCTGGTGAAGTGAAAATGCAAGTAACCTATACCTTAAGTCATACCGGTGGCTTGGTCATGGATTATCAAGCAAATACGGATAAAGAGACGGTACTAAACCTAACGAACCATGCTTATTTCAACCTAAATGGTGCAGGATCTGCAACGATACTGGATCATGAGCTCCAAATCGATGCTGCAGCTATTACGGAAGTGGATGATACCTTGATACCGACTGGAAAGAGTATTCAAGTCGCGGGAACACCATTTGACTTCCGTAAAGGATTTGTCATCGGCGATCGTATTGAAACAGATAATGCTCAGTTGAAGATCGGAAAAGGGTATGATCATAACTTTGAATTGTCTCAAGCGGCTGGTTTTAGAAAGGTTGCTTCTGTGTATGCGCCGAAAACGGGAATAGAAATGCAGGTATTGACTACAGAACCGGGTTTACAGTTTTATAGTGGCAATTTCATGAAGGACACTGATCCTAAAGGAAAAGGTGGTTTGGCATATCCGTTCCGTTCTGCATTTTGTTTAGAAACACAGCATTATCCCGATGCTCCTAATCATCCTGCTTTTGCTTCGACAGTATTGAAACCAGAGCAGACTTATAGCACGAAATCGGAATATAGATTTACGATAAAATAAAATAGGATGAAAAAAATTGAGCTATTACTAGCAGCTTTAATGGCTGGTTCTACACCTTTGTTTGCACAGAGTCCTGTCAATCTTAAAGTAGACCTTGATCAGCCTGCCGGAAAGATGTCACCAGATATGTGGGGTGTTTTCTTTGAAGATATTAACATGGGTGCCGATGGTGGGATATACGCCGAATTGATTAAAAATCGTTCATTCGAATTTAATGAACCTTGGATGGGTTGGAAAAAACTGACCAAAGAACCTGAGGGAGCGTTTCTGATTTTAAACAACAGCAAACGAAAAGGTAATCCCCGTTCATTGAAGATCCATAACCCAAAGGGTGTGCAACTAGGAATACAAAATGAAGGGTTCCGTGGTATGGGAATTAAGAAAGGGGAGCAGTATGAGTTTTCGTTACTCTTTAAACAAGCAACTGCCGGAATGCGTATTCGTGTTGAGTTGCTGGATGATCAGGATAAAGTGGTCGGAAATAGTAGTTTAATATTGTCTAGTGGAAGTGATTGGAAAAGTAGTTCTGCGAAGTTTACGGCTTCAGAGACTGTTGCTAAAGGCAAGTTAAATGTCTGGATCGAAGGAGCTGGAGATGCAGAACTTGATATGATTTCTCTTTTCCCGACGGAGACTTGGAAAAATAGACCTAAAGGTTTGCGGAAAGATATGGTACAGATGCTGGCCGATATGAAGCCTGGATTTATTCGTTTTCCCGGTGGTTGTATTGTGGAAGGTAGGGATTTAGCGAGCCGTTTTCAATGGAAAAAGACGGTCGGCCCGATCGAGGAACGCGAATTGATTATCAACCGTTGGAATACTGAGTTTAAGCACAGACCAGCTCCAGATTATTTTCAAACTTTTGGTTTGGGTTTTTACGAATATTTCTTAATGGCTGAAGATATTGGAGCTAAGGCGGTACCGATCTTAAATTGCGGGATGGCCTGTCAGTTTAATACGGCAGAGCTTGTTCCGATGGATGAGTTGGACACCTATGTACAGGATGCATTGGATCTGATTGAGTTTGCCAATGGGGCAGTTACAACGACCTGGGGTAAACTTCGTTCGGACATGGGGCATCCGGCTCCTTTCAACCTTGAAATGCTTGGTGTAGGAAATGAAAATTGGGGACCTCAGTATATAGAGCGTTTAGCTGCATTCAAAAAGGTTTTAAACGAGAAGCATCCTGAAATAGCCATTATTGCTAGTTCCGGTACAGATCCCGATGGCGAGCGTTTTGCTTATTTGGATGAGCAGCTACGGGATATGAAGATTGATATTATTGATGAGCACTATTATAGACCACCAACGTGGTTTTTATCCAGTGTCTCCCGTTATGATGATTATGACCGTAACGGCCCGAAAGTGTTTGCTGGAGAATATGCTTCGCACACCACCCGACCTAATGGCCCTGGCCGTAGTACTTGGGAAGCGGCGCTTTCAGAGGCAGCTTTCTTGACCGGACTGGAACGAAATGCAGATGTCGTGCAAATGGCATCGTACGCGCCATTATTTGGTCATGTCGATGGTTGGCAATGGACCCCAGACTTGATTTGGGTCGATAATCTACATGCATACGGTACGCCAAGTTATCAGGTACAGAAATTGTACTCGACCAATAAGGGGACTGATATTATCCCCGTTAAATGGAATGGCGATGCGGTGGCAGGGAAGGATAGTTTGTTTGCATCTTCTGTATATGATAGTGCAAAGAAGGAGTTGATCATCAAATTTGTTAATTATAATAGTAAACCGGTACAGGTTAATTTTGATATCAATTCGAAGAAAAAAATGAAACAGGCAGCTGTAAAAACGACCTTGGCAAATGCGGACTTGAGTATTTCGACAAGTTTTGAAGAACCGTTGAAAATACAGCCCAAAGTGGAGCAGGTCAGCTATAAAGGGAAAAAGATAGTGGATACGTTTGCACCATACTCTTTGACCGTCATTAAGTTGGCTGTTCAATAAAATAAGTTTTTTACAATGATACGGTCATGGGTCGCACGTAGATGCAAATCACCATGAACTAAACGAAGCTTTGTCTTAGACAACGCAGTTATATGATTAACTCCTGAAGCCTTCACCTAGGCGTCAGGTTATAAATATACTCGTGATCGTATCATTGTCTTTACCCTGTCGTGTCTGCAAATATGTGATCAGCATGATGCTGGCATTTGTGGGGTGGGATATGATGTGAAGTTCTACTTGGTGCCATTTGGAAAAATAAGTACATCACGGTCTTTAAAACTCAGGTGACACAGTCCATCTTGGTTGTGTTGGTACTGTGGGGCAGATGCAGTTGTAAATCGGAATCGATGCGATCTCGTAAAGATGATACATTGTGATGGTCTTTAAACCGAAAGGTGAAGCAGGCATATGGTTGTGTTGGCGCTTTTAGACTGATGTATACAGTTATTTACGTCGTGTCATTTCAACGTGTTCACTGCAACAATAAGACCTTAAAAGCTGAGGTAAAACAGTCAATCTTGATAGGGTGTGAACTGTTGGACCGATGTTACTTAAAATTCTATTTGGTGCCATCTAGGACTCTCCATGTCATGATAAAAAGAAAGGGTATATAAACACCAGTATTTATAATTCATATCGCTACCATTGGCAAGCTATAGCCAATAATGAAGTTATGAACTTGAACATAAATAACTACTACTAATTTTATTCTGATGAAAAAACAGCTTATTTATATATGCTTATTGTTATTCTTTGTCGTAAAACATGCAGCATTATATGCCAATGAGCCGGATTCGGCTTATATATTTGCCTATAGTTCGGGAAAGAATGATCACCACAACGGGCTACATTTTGCATGGAGCTTGGACAAGAAAAAATGGACCACCATTGGTGCAGAAGCTAGTTTCTTACGATCTGACTACGGTCAATGGGGATCGCAGAAGAAGATGATTGATCCTTTCCTGTTTTTATCACCGACAGGAATCTGGCATTGTGTATGGAGTTTGAATCAAGAAGATGGTGCTTTTGCACATAGTGCATCGCGCGATTTGATCCAATGGGAAAGTCAGTCTTACCCTTTGGTATTTGCCGGAGGCAACTGCCTTAGTCCTGTTATTGATTACAATAAGACAACGGGTACTTACCAAGTGATTTGGAAGACGGATCGGAGCGCTAAAGGATACTACGCTGTAGAAACGAAGGATTTTAAAATGTTTTCTACCGCAAAAAAAGCTACTGTTGTGCATAATACAAAAGTAGCGATCCGTCTCTCTGATGGTAACTATACGGGAACAGTTCATAAAGTCGCGTGGCAAATCCTAGAGAATCTGTTAAAGAAACAGCAGTTGGATGCTTATAAGGGAAAGTTGAATAGTGAACGGATGGTCGATGATGTGCAACGCTTTGCTTCACTTACTCCCCTGAAAGGAAATCTAAAATTAGATGAACATATTCCAGCGCGTAAGATCAGTGATCTACTTATCGGAGCATTTTTTGAAGATATCAATTATGCCGCTGATGGTGGATTGTATGCCGAATTAATACAGAATAGGGGATTTGAATATACGCCTATGGATCGAAAAGAATGGCATAGTTTAACTGCTTGGCGCACCACGAATAGGGAAACTGTTATTACGATTGATACGCTATCTCCGATTCATGAAAATAACCGGCATTATGTGACTTTGCAGGGTAAACCTGGAGCAGGAATCGTCAATGAAGGGTTTGGCGGTATTTCCATTAAGAAAGACGAGCAGTATAATTTTTCAATATATGCCCGAGGGAAATCAGGACAGTTGGGCCACTTGCAGGTTCGCTTAATCGATGGGCATGGTAATACTATTGGAGAAAAAAAAACGAAGAAGTTATCAAAAAATGGGAACAGTACAAATTGGATATGGTTGGAAATGTGACCATTTCGGATGCTCGATTGGAGATTACTTATTCCAACGATGGAGCCGTCGATATGGACATGGTTTCGTTATTTCCTAAAAATACTTTCCGAAATAGAGCGAACGGTTTAAGAGCAGATCTCGCTACGACTATTGCTGACATGAAACCTCGGTTTGTGCGTTTCCCTGGCGGCTGTGTAGCTCATGGAGATGGTATCGATAATATCTATCATTGGAAAAATACGATAGGACCTGTGGAGCAACGAAAACCACAGCGTAATCTCTGGGGGTATCATCAATCATTTGGCTTAGGCTATTTTGAATATTTCCAGTTTTGTGAAGATATGGGTGCAGAACCTGTACGTGGTGGCTGCAGGTGTACCTTGCCAAAATTCGGGACATCATGGTCACGAACTGGGCGGGCAGCAGTGCGGTATTCCTATGGAGGACATGGGCGATTATATTCAGGATGTTTTGGATCTCATTGAATATGCGAATGGTGATCGTAAGACATTTTGGGGAAAGAAACGTGCTGAAGCGGGTCATCCAGCTCCCTTTAACTTGAAATATATTGGCATTGGTAACGAAGATTTGATTACCGATCTGTTTAAAGAGCGCTTTACCCTGATTTATCAAGCCGTAAAAGAGAAATATCCTGATATTGAAGTCATTGGTACAGCAGGTCCATTTTATGAAGGATCAGACTATGTGGAAGGCTGGGATTTGGCAACTAAATTAAATGTTCCTTTGATCGATGAGCATTATTACAATCCACCGGGCTGGTTTATTCATAATCAGGAGTTTTACGACCGTTATGACCGCAAGAAAGCTAAAGTATATCTTGGTGAATATGCTGCACATGTTCCCAATCGTGCTAGTACGATTGAAACAGCATTGGCAGAGGCATTACACCTGTGCAATGTCGAAAGAAATGCCGATGTAGTCACCATGACTTCATATGCACCTCTGTTGGCCAAAGAAGGTAATACGCAATGGTCTCCAGATTTGATCTACTTTAATAATACGACAGTGAAACCTACTGTGGGTTACTACATCCAGCAGGCATTTGGACAGCATGCAGGCGATACGTATCTCTTTAGTGAATTGCAGTTGTCAAATCACGATGAAGCAGTGAACAAACGTGTTGGAAAATCAATTGTGCGCGATGCTAAATCGGGTGATATCATCGTCAAATTAGTGAATTTGTTACCTGTTGAAATTGACCTTGATCTTTCGACTATGGGTGTTGCAAATCAACAAGTGAATGCAACTGTTATTTCAGGAAAACCCACAGATCAGACAGCTAAACCTGTTGCAGCAATACTTCAATTAGACAGGTGCAAATTGTCTCCTTATTCGTTCACCGTTTTTCGCATTCCTGTCACAAAATAGTAAGCACTATGAAAAAGATACAATTTATGATCAGGTGGTCATTGCTGATGTTATTGATACAGTATGGAGGACTTGCATTTGGACAAAGTAAAAAAGCTTTAAAAATTGCTCCAGTAGCCTATCTGTTTGCTTATTTTTCTGACAACAGCCCAGAGGGCGAACAGGTTCGTTATGCAATAAGTAAAGATGGTATAGATTTTCAGCCTTTGAATGGAGGGAAACCGGTCATTGCATCGGACAGCATTGCCTTAAAAAAAAGTATTCGGGATCCGCATATTATGCGTGCTGAAGATGGAAAATCGTTCTATATGGTTTTAACGGATATGCGTTCAAGCGAAGGTTGGCAGAGTAATGATGGTATCATCTTGATGAAAAGTACCGATCTTATCCATTGGGAACATCAGGCGATTGATTTTCCAACACGTTTTCCTAATTTAAAAGGATTTGATCAGGAAAATTTACATGCCGTCTGGGCGCCACAAACGATTTGGGATGCAGTCGAGAAAAATACATGATCTACTATTCGATAGGTAGACATGACTGGGAGTATGCAGTAGGGGATAAAAAACAGCCCTATTTTAAAATCTTCTACTCCTATGCAAATGTCGATTTTACGGATATCAGTACACCAGAGCTGTTATTTGATTTTGGCACAGCAGCCATTGATGGTGATATCGTATATGATAAAAAGATGCAGGAATATGTGTTGTTTTTTAAAGATGAGGGCTTATCAACAGTCAATAATGGTTTTCGTACAAGAAGTGGAGTAATGCGGGCAACAAGTAAAAATATAACTGGACCATATGACACCGAATATCGTCATCTCAATGTGGATCAAAAGAAACCTGTTGAAGGTTCTAGTGTATTTAAATTGATTCATTCAGATGAATACATTTTGATGTATGACTGTTATACAGAAGGCTATTATCAGTTTTGCAAAAGTTCGGACCTTACTCATTTCAACTTTATAAAAAATACCCCGGTGGGTGGAGCATTTACACCAAGCATGGTTCTGTCATGCCGATAACTGCTAAAGAACTGTCCATGCTGATTAAAAAATATGGAATGCCTACGGGCTTTTAAGATTGGATTGCATAACAGTTCTCCTTCAAATAAAGTTCCAATATAGATGATCATAGGAAGGGGTCGTCATCTATATTGCTGTTAATTAGTATCTTAAGTGTTACTTGTTGAGTGTAATTGCTTAGGTAGATACAAATTATATGAATTTTAAAAATAAATGTTTGTTTTACATTTATTTTTTTATATTTGTTTTACAATTATAACCAACACATTTTTTAAACCCTCAATAAAAGACTATGAATTCGTAATGCTATGCTTGATTTTTTATCAAGGATAAATTTGTCACTTTTTTTTAAGTGTGTTTTTAACATTTAATAAATAACTTTTTATGTATCCATTCTTAAACATGCTGACTTGCGGTATACTTGTCGCTTTATTTACGACAAGAACTTATTTAAAATTGGCAAGATCGTAGGAAAACAAAATCAGTTATTGAAAACGAATAAATTATGAAAAAATTAAAGATTCTTTACTTATATGTTTTTATGAGTTTAATATCCATAATGACATATGCACAAACCAAAATCACGGGGCAGGTAATTAACAAGGACAAGGAGCCGATTATAGGTGCCAGTGTCCTTGTTGAAGGAATGCCCAATTTAATAACCAGTACAGACAATACTGGTCGATTCCAACTGTATGATGGAAAAGGCTATTTAGTGATCACTTATGTTGGATATAAAACACAACGTATTGCGATTGGCAACCAGACTAACTTTTCGGTTGTGTTAGAAACGAGTGATCAATCTTTGGACGAAGTTGTGGTCGTGGGTTACGGTACGCAATCCAAACGGAATATCTCTGGCGCTGTGAGTAATATCAAGTCAGATGATATTGTACGTACTTCTTCTACGACCGCTGCAGGAGCTTTGGCAGGTAAAGTACAAGGTATCTCCGTGCGTGGAAAAGATGCCCGTCCTGGAAGAGGGGCAGCAATTGAGATTCGTAACATGGGGAATCCGCTTTATGTGATCGATGGTATTTCCTATGGCGGTCAAACAGGAACGGATTGGGTTGGAACACAAAACGGTTCTGGAGCAGATATGTTCAATGCCTTAAATTTGGAAGATATCGAAGTATATCGATCTTGAAGGATGCTGCTGCTGCAATTTATGGATTTAGAGCAGCGGGTGGTGTTGTTT
>NZ_ASZT02000040.1:0-36439 GCF_001006065.1 Sphingobacterium sp. IITKGP-BTPF85 | reverse complement strand
GTACTTCATAGGACGGATACATACCGGATGTCGATAAGATTGAAAATCTGAATGTCCCCATTATTATCAATCAAAAGAGAATAGGCGGAAATGCGCGTTCAACAGTTGGTACCATAACTGATATCTACGCGTCTTTACGATTGCTATTTTCTAGATTAGGTTCGCCATTTGTAGGTTATTCTAATGTTTTTTCATTTAACAATCCACTCGGCATGTGCCTTAACTGCGAAGGTTTGGGTTATGAGCAAACTATTAATATTAATACTTTAATCAATAAAGAAAAATCCCTAAATGAAGGCGGAATTCAGTTTCCCACTTTTCAACCTGGAGGATGGAGGTTAACTAGATATACTTTGTCAGGATATTTTGATAACGACAAGAAAATAAAAGATTATTCAGATAAAGAATGGGAAATATTACTTTATTCAAAAGAACATAAACCTAAAAACCCAAATAAAGATTGGGGAAAAACAGTGAAATATGAAGGGCTCATACCACGTATTGAAAAAGCATTTTTAAAAAAAGATTCAAAAGAAAATACAACCCGAAAAAATGACCTTCAACACATTACCACAAGCAGAATATGCGCAGTATGCAAAGGTAAAAGATTAAATAAAAAGGTACTCTCCTGTAAAATAAATGGTAAAAACATAGCCGATTGTACTGCTCTTTCAGTTGACGATTTAATGGAATTTATTCAATCGATAAACTCAAACACCTATGATATTATTGTAAAAGAGCTTATTAAGAAATTAAATAATATGATTAACATAGGCCTGCAGTACTTAACCCTCGATAGAAAAACAGATACGCTTTCGGGAGGAGAATCCCAACGGATTAAAATGGTAAAAAGTCTAGGCAATAGTTTAGTGGATCTACTGTATATTTTTGATGAACCGAGCATTGGGCTTCATCCAAAAGATTTACAAAATATTACTTCCATTATTGAACAAATTAGAGATAAAGGTAATACCATTCTGATTGTTGAGCATGATCCAGATTTAATCAAGATCGCAGATTTGATCATTGATATGGGACCCGGATCAGGAAAAAATGGCGGTGAAGTTATCTATAAAGGAACTTTTAAAGAACTTAAAAATTCATTAGGAAAAACGGGCTTATATTTTGCAAAGAAAACCAAAATTAAAACTGATCCAAAAATTGGAAAAGAATATCTAGAAATTAAGCAAGCAACCTTACATAACTTGAAAGGTATTGATTTAAAAATCTCTAAAAATATTATGACAGTAGTCACTGGCGTTGCAGGCTCAGGAAAAAGTACATTAATCAGCAAAGTTTTGCCGGATTACTATAAAGATGCAACAATTATCGACCAGTCCTTATTTACAGCTAGTCCCCGGTCAAATTTACTCACTTACTTGAATCTATCTGATAAGGTCAGAAAATCATTTGCTCGAGCCAATCAAGTTTCTGATAAAAAATTCAGTAGGAACAGTGAGGGCGCCTGTGAAAACTGTAAAGGACTGGGCATGGAGCGGATAGACTTAGCATTTATGGATGACATTGAGCAAGTCTGTGAAGTTTGCTGTGGTTCCGGATTTAATCCCCAGGTATTGGAATATAAATACAAGGGTAAAAATATATTTGATGTACTGAACTTTACTATACCGGAAGCTATACAATTTTTGATGATCAGATATACCTTGAAAAGTTTGAAATACTTTTAAAATTAGGCTTAGATTATCTCACACTCGGACAACGTATGGATAGCTTTTCTGGGGGAGAAAGACAACGTTTAAAACTCACGAAAGAATTAAACAACACAAATAAAATCATCATTATGGATGAACCCAGTACAGGATTACATCCAAGTGATACGGAAAAGTTACTATCTGTTTTTGAGGAATTAATTGAAAGAAATAACACATTAATTATAGTAGAACATAATTTGGAAATTATTGCTCAGGCAGATTGGATTATCGATATCGGTCCGGGTGCTGGTAAATATGGAGGTAATGTTATTTTTGAAGGTACCGTAGAACAACTTTTAAAAAATAAAAAATCGTACACTGCCGAATATCTCAAAAAACATTTAAAATGGAAATAAAAATAATCGACTATAATTCCCTTTTATTTAACTCTTTGTATTCGTTAAAAACCCGGTGAAATAGAAAAAATAAAAGCCGCAATAATACGGCTTTTATTTTTTGTTAAAATTTAATTCTTATTTCCCCCGTCTGCTTAGAATAGATTCCATCTCAGCCATGACTTTATTAATTTTTGCAATCGTCAAATCAAAAGGTTCAGAAGTATTCATATCCACACCTGCATCGACAAGAAGATCAACAGGATATTTTGTACTTCCCGAAGCTAAGAAATTCAGGTATTTCTTACGATCTGCATCCGTTCCACGCAGGACTTTTTCGGAAAGAGCTGTTGATGCAGTAAAAGATGTCGCATACTGATAAACGTAAAAGTTATAATAAAAATGTGGAATGTAAGACCATTCTGATTTCACATTGTCATCAACGACACAAATATTTTGATCATGACCATAATACTTTTTCGTTAGAGCCAGATACATCGTATCAAAGTCTTCTCCAGTGAGTGCCTCCCCCTTTGCTACTTTATCATGGATCATATATTCGAACTCAGCAAACTGAGTCTGACGGAACAATGTTCCTTTTGCGCCTTCAAGATAATTTCCAAGAATAGCAAGTCTAGTTTCATCGTCCTTTATCTGCTTCAGCATATAATCATTCAATAACTCTTCATTTAAAGTCGAAGCCACTTCTGCAACAAAAATTGAATAATCTGAGTTAGCATAATGTTGCTTCTTATTGGTCAAATAACTATGCATGGTATGTCCCAATTCATGAGTCAGCGTAGACATATCATTGTACTTGCCGTTATAATTCATGAGGATATACGGATGTACATCGTACCCAGAACCATTAGAATATGCACCTGACCTTTTTCCTTCGTTAGGATACATGTCAATCCATCTTTCTTCGAATGCTTTTTTGGAAACTTCTATATAATCAGTCCCTAAAGGCTTCAAAGATTTTAAAATATTCTCTTCAGCTTCTTCTACCGTATAAGATAAATCGACTTTCGCAACCAAAGGAGCATAAAGATCATAATAATGCAGTGTATCCACTCCCATCATGCGTTTACGGAGGTTTAAATAACGATGAAAGGTCTTCAAATTTCCATTTACATTTTTTATAAGATTATGAAAAACATCTGTCGGAATATTACCGCCATCTAATGCCATTTTTAAGGTACTGTCGTAGTTTCGGGCTTTTGTTGCAAACAATGCCGCATTGATATTTCCATATAACTGCGCTCCAAATGTTCTTTGAAACTCATTCAGTTTACCAAAATAAGTGGCAAATGCTTTACTGCGAACTCCCCGGTCTTCACTCGCTCTATATAATGCAAAATTAGCAGCGTTAAGCTTTACGCGTTCACCGTTCAAATCGACCTCCGGATATGGAAACTCAGCATTTATAAAGGTGCTATAGATATTGGCAGCATTACCGGACATTAAAGAAGAATATGCCAATACTTTTTCAACTTCCTCAGAACCTCTATGGGCGCGTTTGCGAAGTAAATCTGTCAGGTAAAACTTATAAGTTACCAACGCTTTTTCTTTTGCCAAAAATGCGCTAAGCTGATTTTCTTTTAAAGTCAGCAATTCCGGTTCCAGGTATGAAGTCAAAGCGCCATATTCTGAAAAAAGCTGTTGCAATTCTTGATTCATCCCTGCATACTTAGTTACTCGGGTATCTTGATCAGCTTTCATCGAAGCATAAGATGAGAGACGAGCCATATCCTTGATAAGCGAACTATTCAGCTCTAATGCTTGCAATAAAACGTTCGCAGATTGTGTAAGCTTACCTTTGTATGAAGCCGCTTCTTTCATCTTTTGTTGTAAACGTTCCTTTTCTGTTTTCCAAACGTCATCTGTAGCATAAAGATGAGACAAATCCCATTTATATTTTTCAGGTAATTCTTCGCGAACTTTCATCTGACTTACTGCAATTGTTGTTGAGAACAGCATCACCGTTGTGATCAATTGTGTTTTTTTACGCATAATGTATGTAAATAGTGTTCCCAATTTACAAAACATCTTTTAGATTTTTATAGCACCAACAAGATCAGTCCATAAATTTATAGTGTAAACCATATCAGATTATAAATAAAGACACATAACATTAGAAGACGAATAATAATTGGAAACCGTTTACTCCAGCACAGTTTTTTCAAAAACGACTTCATTACCTAGATTTCAATAAAATAAACAGATAAATTTTATTAAACCTGATTATCATCAATATGGCAGTAGATTATTTAATCAAAAGCAGTATAATTTCAGACTTGACACAAATCATCATTGTAAGTCCACGAATTTATTTTTTCTAACATAGAAGTGGGATTAGTTTTAGGAAATACGTGCACACCACCATTTCGTTTAAATTCTTTAATCTCGCAAAAATCTGTAGTAGCTGTATATCCAAAAAGCTTAATTGATGGAAATCTTGCCGATATTTCACTAGCAGCAGCTACGCCTCCCATATTTGGCATATGAAAGTCAATGATACAAACTTCAGGTAACTCATCCTCGAATTCCAATCTTTTAATCAAATCTAGTCCATCACCGCAGATAAAGAAAAGATCAAAAACAGTATCTCTTTCGATGAGTAATTGTATCATATTTTGTTGAAATATACTATCATCTGTAAAAGCGAGTTTAATTGGATAATTCCTCATGTTTGTTTTTATTTCTATTAACTTATTCACGACAAAATTACCAACGTTCCTCCAGCGACAATACCATTATATCTTCTTAAATTATCACATGAAGACCAATTTTAAATGGATTGATATTAAAAAGCTTGTGTTTTCATATCATCTTTTCAGTATAAAATATTGAGATTTAAAAAAGTGATCCTATTTTATCTGTATCTTAAACAAAGAGGGGCAGCATAGTTTTTAACTAAAAAATATTCTTTTGACCTTTTTTAAAGACCAACTTTCCTTACCTCTGCCAACTGGGATATCAATTATAAAATGTACAAGTTTTCGCATAAATGGTACATTTTATTCAGAGCTTATTTGACTAAATTTGCTCATGAAACAATTGATTTTCAACACTTATCATCACTTATTTAATACCTATGCAACATCTTATCTTACTTTTTTCATTCATTTTCCTGAACTCCTGTAATAACGATATGAATACTCATCCACAAACGAACTTACTGGAGGCAGTCCAGAAAAATCAATTGCTATTCGTTGAAGAGGAATTGAAAAAGGGTGCAAACGTTAATTTAACTGATAAAAATGGAAAATCCTTATTACTGATCGCAACACATAATAATAACTTTGAGATGGCAAAGTTATTGGTATCTTACAAAGCAGATGTGAATCAACAAGATAAAATTCAAGATAGTCCTTTTTTATATGCAGGAGCGGCAGGACACCTAAAACTTGTACAGCTCTATCTATCTCATGGAGCTCGATTTGATATATTCAACAGGTATAATGGAACAGCCCTAATACCTGCCAGCGAACGCGGACATCTGGAGGTTGTGAAATTACTGGCCAACACAAAAGGATTTCCTATTGATCACGTCAATAGGTTAGGTTGGACCGCATTAATGGAAGCAGTAATCCTAGGTGATGGCAGTCAAAAATTTGTCAACGTAATCCAAACACTGATTGATGCAGGTTGCAATATAAATATTGCTGATCATGATAAAAAAACCCCATTAGCACATGCTAAAGCCAAAGGGTATTCGGACATTGTTCAGCTACTAGAGAAAACGTCCAAAAAATAAAAATCAGCTTATATCAAGTTTACTGAATACTAAAACAAAGAAGGGTTTGACTTTATAAATAGCCAAACCCTTCTTATATTTTACATATATAAATTGAAAAAATACGCATTAACTGTTTTTTAAATAATCCCTTAAGACGTATTGTAAAATACCATTATTTTTGTAATATTCAATTTCAATAGCCGAATCCATCCGGGCCTGAACCTTAAATTCGGTTATTTTCCCATTCCGATGTATTGCTTTCACATCCAAAAGCTTATGAGGTTTTAGATTATCCGCAATTCCTGTAATATCAAAAACTTCAGTACCATCCAAACCTAAAGTGGCGGTATTTTGTCCATCAATGAAAACTAATGGGGCAACCCCCATACCAACAAGATTGCTGCGGTGTATCCTTTCAAAACTCTCTGCAATAACAGCTTTTACACCTAATAAATAAGCACCTTTTGCCGCCCAGTCACGAGATGAGCCAGACCCGTACTCCTTTCCAGCCAATACAATCAGTGGTGTATGCGTTTTCTGATATTCCATAGCCGTTTCATAAACTGTCTTTACCTCACCACTTGGAAAGTATATACTGAAACCGCCTTCTTGATCTAGAATTTTATTTTTAATACGCACATTGGCAAAGGTTCCGCGCATCATGACTTCATGATTACCACGACGGGAACCGTAAGAATTGAAATCAGCTTTATTCACACCATGTTCTGCTAAATATTTTCCTGCGGCACTATCTTCACGGAAAGAGCCTGCTGGCGAAATATGGTCAGTTGTAACCGAATCACCTAAATACAGTAATACACGAGCACCTGTAATATTAGCCACTGGATCAGGATTTACCTGAAGGTTTTCAAAAAAAGGAGCTTCTTTAATATAAGTCGAACTTTTATTCCATTCAAAACGCTCGGCTAGATTTACTTCTAAATTTTTCCAGTCTTCAGAGCCATCAAAGATCACATCATAGACTTCCTGAAAATCGCTTTGTTTGACACAGTCATTGACTGTCTGGACGATTTCCTCACGGCTTGGCCATATATCTTTCAGATACACGGGATTTCCGTTTGGATCGTACGACAGTGGATCATTTATCAGATCAACATCGACCCTCCCTACTAAAGCGTATGCAACCACTAGCATTGGCGACATGAGAAAATTCATTTTTACCTGAGGGTGTACCCTAGCTTCAAAATTTCGGTTACCCGAAAGTACAGAGGCCACCACCAATTCTCCTTTATCTACGGCTTCCGCAATATGCGGAGGTAATGGACCAGAATTTCCAATACAAGAAGTACATCCATATCCCACAGTATGAAAGCGAAGAGCTTCCAGATCAGTACTCAAACCTGAACGCTCTAAGTACTGTGTCACGACTTTGATCCTGGTGCTAGTGAAGTTTTTACCCATGATTTCGTACGCAATCCTTTTTCTATGGCATTTCTTGCCAACAATCCAGCGCCGATCATAACAGCTGGATTAGAAGTATTGGTACAGCTCGTAATAGCGGCAATAACAATACTACCATCGCTCAAAATAAATTCCTGGTTTTTATATTTAATTCGAACAGCCTGCATTGTATCCTGAACAACCTCCATTGTAGAATCTGTATTTTTTGGAACTTTACCAAAAGTAAATTCTGTTCCAGAACCACCGTCAGCTAACCATGCCGATTCTTTTCTCTGATTCGGAAGACTATAATTACGCTGGTATTCCTGTTGCAACAGATTAGCAAACTGGCTACCAAGATCCTTAGCCAAGATTTTATCCTGCGGCCGCTTTGGACCCGAAACCGTTGGTTCTAATGTCGATAAATCAAATTCAACAATTGAAGAAAAATTAATTTCTTCGTGACCAGTTCTCCACAATAGGTTTTCTTTGCTGTATTCTTCTACGATCCTGATGTGTTCTGCTGTACGATTGGTTGTTTGCATGTACTCCAACGTCCGTTCGTCGATAGGAAAATAAGTAATCGTACACCCGAATTCTGGAGACATATTAGCAATAGTCGCTCTATCCGTAACTGTTAAATGGTCCAGACCATCTCCAAAAAGTTCAACAAACTTTCCTACTACACCTTTATCACGAAGTACTTTAGTAATCGATAATACCATATCGGTAGCCGTACAGATATCCGGTATTTTCCCGGTCAATTTTAATCCAATCACTTCCGGGCAAGTAAAAAATATAGGCTGTCCCAGCATAGCAGCCTCCGCTTCTATACCGCCGGCTCCCCATCCTACTACACCCAGACCATTCACCATAGGCGTGTGCGAATCCGTACCAACCAAGGTGTCCGGAAACAACCATCCCTCGCGTTCAATAATCCCCTTAGCAAGATATTCAAGATTGACCTGATGACAAATTCCCATCCCCGGAGGAACTACGGTAAAGTTTTTCAATCCATGCTGTGCCCATTTGAGCAATTCATAACGTTCCTGATTACGTTGGTATTCCAGTTCAACATTTTTTCCGTAAGAATAATCTGTTCCATAATAATCCACCTGCACAGAGTGGTCAATCACCAAGTCAACTGGAATTGCAGGGTTGATCTTTTGACCATCTTTTCCATGACGTACATATTCAGCCCGGAGCGAGGCCATATCGACTACAGCAGGAACACCAGTAAAATCTTGCATCAGAATACGAGCTGGCTTAAAAGGAATGTCCTTATCGACAGGAGCTGGTGTCCAGTTGATGAGTGTATGAATATGTTCGTCGGTAATGCTAAAACCATCGTAATTTCGCAGCACATTTTCAAGCAAAATGCGGATACTAAAAGGAAGATGACTTACAGAGCCTTCAGGAAGATTTTTAAGCGAACAATAATGATAGCTTTTCCCGTTTATACTTATTGACTTTAAAGATTTGGCGTTCGTTGTACTCATATTGACACGTTTTGTTGGTACATAAATTTACCTAATTAACTATTGAGAAGCAAAACAAATAACAACGAATAGAATATTAAGTTTTAATAGATTACTAAAGAGTAGAAATGTTACACTCATTATTTAAACTCACAGTCGCATTTTCAAAATGAATGAGAAAAATATAAGATCTAGCCGAGTAGTGAAAAACTAACGATAATGTATGTTACATACTAAAACTGTACATAGTTGGGGATAATAAGAACCAATAATCTATCCTATTCGAAATCAAGACATCAATGCTTTAAACATGATTACAACTATGAAAGGAAAATGCACGCGAATAAACCGTTAGATGTAGGACTAAAAACAGTGAAAATATTTTAATTAACCTTACACCTACAGAGAAGTCAAATACAAGTTATTATTTTATTCTTAACTTTCCGTTTTATTTGAATGACAAACCCACTTATAGATAGCTATATGACATTTGGACTATTTGAAACCCTAGCTTTTGCCTGTCTTATTTTGATTTTAGGATTTTTTATTGTTAAAAAAATAAATTTCCTGAGAAACTACAATATACCAGAACCTGTTGTAGGAGGGTTTGTCGTTGCAATTGTCCTTTACATCTTGCATGCGACAATGGGTATCAATTTTACCTTTGAAGGTTCGCTTCAGACCACCATGATGCTTTTCTTTTTTACTTCAATTGGTTTAAGTGCAGAATTCGATAAATTAAAAAAAGGAGGAAAACCACTTTTGATATTCGTTTTTCTAACAGGATCTTTCATGATCGTTCAAAATGTTTTTGGGATATCCGTGGCATCTCTGCTAGGCATTGATCCTAGTTATGGACTTATTGCCGGATCTATTACCTTAACAGGGGGACATGGTACTGGTGCGGCATGGGCCCAAAATCTCACCGATATATTCCAAATAAATGGAGCGATGGAGCTCGCAATGGCATGTGCTACCTATGGTCTGGTCATGGGTGGTCTCATCGGTGGCCCCGTAGCAAAAGTGCTTTTAAAAAAGAAGAATATCCAACCTACAAAAATTATTCAAGAAAGAGGAGTGCCAATTGAAATGTTCGAAAACCCTGATTCAAACCGAAGAATCAATGTTCGCAATATGATTGAAACCCTGACTATGTTTGCAATTTGTCTAGCATTGGGACATTTATTGTATGAATATTGCAAAGGTTCATGGTTGGAACTTCCAAATTTTGTATGGTGCCTTTTTGTAGGTGTTATTATTCGCAATACCATTAGCAGATCGTCCAATTATATTGTAAATGATCATGCTGTAGATGTGCTTGGCAATACCGGTTTATATCTATTTTTGACCATTGCACTAATGTCCTTACAGCTTTGGCAATTACAGGGCCTTGCCTCACAAGTTTTAGTTATATTGATCTTACAAACAGTACTTATGGTACTATTTGCAATGTTCATTACTTTCAGAGTAATGGGAAGCGATTACGACGCTATAGTGCTCAGTGCTGGACATTGTGGTTTTGGACTAGGCGCAACGCCGACGGCTGTTGCGAATATGCAATCGATCACCGACAAATATGGGCCGTCCCACAAAGCGTTTCTAATCGTACCCATGGTAGGTGCATTCTTTGTTGATATATTAAATAACTTGTTTATTAAATTATTTGTAAGTTACCTCTCCTAAAAATTTTATTAATAATCTAACAATTCCATTCGAAGCAGCATTAAATAATAATAAAACATAATTGCACATGATCCATGTTTTCAATTATTTATCTTCCAGTTTAGGGAAAACAGATGAGTCAGCCAATATTTCATTGGCAAAACAAATCGTCAGCGCAGAGGACAATGAAGCTATTAAAGAATTAATTCAATTATTACAAAGCAAAAACAAAAGGATCCAACACGATTGCATCAAAGTTCTTTACGAAATTGGGTACTTATCCCCTATTATGATAGCGGCATACTATTTGGATTTTATCACGCTGTTAACAAGTAAGGATAACCGCTTACAGTGGGGAGCTATGACAGCACTGGATGCTATTCTTCTATTACAACATGAAGCTATTTTCCCGCTCCTACCACAACTAATTGCTATTGCTGAACAAGGTTCTGTTATTACAAGGGATAAATGTATTGCTATATTAATCAAATACTTATCATTGGAGCATGAAGATGTATTTCCGTTATTACATGAACAGTTACTAAAATGCCCGCCCAATCAGCTTCCAATGTACGCGGAACAGGCTTTAAAAGTTGTTCCAAGACAATTAAAACTGACCTAAGCAAAATGCTCACAAATCGCTTAGACGGTGTCGAAAAAGAATCCAAAAAAACAAGAATTAGAAAAGTAATCAAAAAACTCCAAGAGTAATCTAATAATACTTAACTTTCCGGACTATTTAATAATTTCAATTTATCCAACATATGAATAGTCCGGGTCAAATTCCTTTCAACAGCTTTATCAGCCTGAATAGACTGGATGAAACCTCCATTTATGTACAACTGGCACAACAAGTCATTCACGCCATTCAGCGCGGTTTTATACCTATCGGAACAAAACTGCCCGGAAGTAGGCAGCTGGCGCAAACACTATCTATACATCGCAATACAGTAGTTGCTGCATTACAGGAGCTCGAATCACAGGGTTGGATTGAAACCAAACCAAATGTAGGATCATTTGTACTTCGAAATACGTCCAAAGCAAGGAAAAATAGTGAATTTTCGCAAACAATAATCCAAAATCAGTATGCGGACCAAACTGGTTATGATTTTGAAAAAAGTACAATATTAGAAAATCCTTTTGAAACCTCTACATGTATCTTAAAATTTGATGACGGCATTCCTGATAGTAGACTATCTCCTTTGCAACAGCTTTCTAAGTTTTATACCGCAAATCTAAAACGAAAAAAGAACACTAAATACCTAGGATATTCAGATCAAAAAAGACCAGCCACATTTCGAGAACAGTTGTGCAATTTTTTAAATCAAAGTAGAGGTCTGCATATCCAACCTAAAAATCTATTGATCACACGGTCTGTTGAGATGAGTACCTATATCATTGCTCAAACCTTACTACAGGCAAACGATTTAGTCATTGTAGGACAACCAAGTTATTTTGCAATAAACATGATCTTCCAACAGGCCGGGGCTAGAATTAAATCCATTCCAGTAGATCATGAAGGAATTGTTGTCGAATCACTTGAACAGATCTGTCTTACACAAAAGATCAGATTGCTTTATCTGACACCGCATCATCACTATCCCACGACAGTGACACTTAGTCAGCAAAGAAGAACGATCGTATTAGCACTCGCTTCAAAATATGGTTTTGCCGTCATTGAGGACGATTACGATTATGACTTCCATTATGATGATGCCCCCCTTCTCCCTATGGCAACTGTGGATTATGATGGGATGGTTATTTATACAGGAAGCTTTGGTAAATCATTAGCGCCTGGTTTCCGTACAGGTTTTATCGTCGCACCTGAAAACCTAATCAAAGAATTACAAAAGTTATTAAATATCATGGATCATCAAGGTGACTTTGTCATGGAGCAAGTATTAAGTGATCTAATTGAAGAAGGTGAAATACATCGCTATTTAAAAAAATCAGTCAAACTGTATAAAGAAAGACGCAATTATATGAGTTATTTACTCGCCCGTGAATTACATGAATATGTCGACTTCGATATTCCTGCCGGCGGTCTTGCTCTTTGGACCAACTGGAAAAAAGATATCAACTTAATTCATTTACAGAAGCAATGCGCAAAAGCAAATCTATTTCTTCCAAAAACACTCTTGTATCAAGCTAAAGATATGACCGCAATCCGAATTGGTTTCGGCAATCTTACTGAATCGCAAATGGAAAATAGTGTGACCATTCTTCGAGACTCATTAATGACAATAAAATAGAAGCATGCTATTTTTCATCTTTAAATCCCTAATTTTGATCTAAATTTTTCAATATGAGTCACCCCATTCCTTCAATTGAGTCTACTCCTGCTACGGCTTTTCAACGTTTATTGGATGTTTTATATACACTTCGCGTAGCTTGCCCGTGGGATAAGAAACAGACCATGCAGTCCTTACGTCATCTAACCATCGAAGAGTTGTATGAACTTACAGACGCTATCTTAGATGAAGATTATCCCGAAATCAAAAAAGAACTAGGAGATGTTATGATGCACCTGGTCTTTTATGCACGTATAGCAGAAGAGGAAAACCATTTTACGATAGTAGATGTACTCAATAGCATTTGCGATAAATTAATCAGCCGTCATCCCCATGTCTATGGCGATATTGATGTAGAAAATGAAGAACAGGTTAAAGAGAATTGGGAGACCCTCAAATTAAAAGAAGGAAACAAATCTGTTTTATCCGGCGTACCTAAAGGTCTGCCTGCTTTAGTTAAAGCCTATCGTATACAGGATAAGGTACGTGGTGTAGGGTTTGATTGGGAAGATAAAAAAGAAGTATGGGCAAAAGTAGAAGAAGAACTAGCGGAGTTCAAAGCTGAATATGACATTGATAAACCCGAAGAGTCAGATTTAAATAAGGCTGAGGCCGAATTTGGTGATTTGCTTTTTTCATTAATCAATTATGCACGTCACATTGGTATCAATCCTGAAAATGCACTGGAACGAACCAATAAAAAATTCATTAGCCGCTTCACCTACCTTGAGCAAAGAGCTAATCAAAATGGACAAAATCTCCAAGACATGACACTGGAAGAAATGGATATTTATTGGAATGAAGCTAAAAAATTAAGCTAATTATAAATAGAAGTTTATTTTTCATAACAGATCCGAAACATCCTGCTACAAAGAAATTAAAGCTCGATCTTGTACCGCACTATTATACAGTACAAGATCGAGCTTGCTCATGATAGCTTAAAAGCTAATATTAATTTTGTCTCTTAATTTCTTCCAAAGATTCAAGTTCATTTAAATAAAAAGGAGTCTCTTGATAAACATAGTAATTCAACCAGTTATTAAATAGCAAATTCGCATGACCAGACCACCTTACTAATGGTGACTGTGCTGGATCATTATTTAAATAATAATTATCTGGCACCTCAATTTCTAATCCTTTCTCCACATCACGCATATATTCAGTATGTAAAGTAAGTGGAGCATATTCTGAATGACCAGTTAAATAAAATTCACGTCCACCTCGTGATGATAGTATCGCAAGACCTGCTTCAGGAGATTCAGACAAAAGCTCAATTTCTGGTTTATCTTCAATTTCAGATTTTAAAATTGTCGTATGTCTACTGTGCGGGATAAAATACTCATCATCAAAACCTCTAAATAGAGGATTAGCTTTATCTAAAGTAGTATGTTTGTATACTCCAAACAGTTTCTCCGCTAATGGTGTTTTTTCAACGCCGTAAAAATGATAAAGTGCCGCTTGCGATGCCCAACAAATATAAAGTGTAGACGTCACGTGCTTTTTTGCCCAATCAAAAATACGAGTCACTTCATCCCAGTAGTTAACCTCTTCAAATGGCATCATCTCTACTGGAGCACCTGTAATGATCATCCCATCATAGTACTGATCTTCCACTGCAGAAAACGATTTATAGAACATTTCCAAGTGTTCTTGAGGTGTGTTTTTAGACATGTGAGTATCTAATCTCAAAAACTCCACTTCTACTTGCAAAGGATTATTAGACAGCAACCGGATAAAATCAGTTTCTGTTGTAATTTTCAAAGGCATTAAATTCAAAATTAGAACCTTCATCGGACGGATATCCTGTTCGTTGGCTCTAAGATCACTCATCACAAAAATATTTTCTTTTTTTAATAGCTCAATAGCTGGCAAATTATCTGGTATTTTGACTGGCATATGCTTCCTCCCTCACCTTGGTTTAGTTTGGGCATAAAGATAAAAAAATTTAAATGAGTTATCTCACCCATCGTTGATAATAGCTATAATAAATAGAATTAGAACTGATTTTAAAACAGACCGATACATCCTTAAAATTATGATGTCCATTGCTCAAAAACACTTAAAACCACTAATATTACGATAAAACACAACTCTTTAGGCGATTTAAGAGCTACCATCGAATATTAAAAACACATCTACCAGAAAAAAAACTTGACACAGGAATGAAAATCTGCCCCCCACTCTTTATAAATCATAATACCTCCCGACATAAATTTTATTGCTTTTTAAAACCTTTCTCAGGAACGATAGTTGTATGATAAGAATACATTAAACACTCTTAATTATGAACCTATTACAAAATTGGAAAAAAGATATCCCGGCGAGTATTGTTGTGTTTTTTGTTGCTCTACCACTCTGTTTAGGAGTCGCTCTGGCGAGTGGGGCGCCTGTTTTCTCCGGAATTATCGCGGGAATTATAGGCGGTATCCTTGTAGGACTGCTATCAAAATCTACCATAGGAGTATCAGGACCAGCGGCAGGCCTAGTGGTCATCGTCTATACCGCTATCACAGACCTAGGGGCATACAATATCTTTTTAGTCGCAGTGGTTATAGCCGGTTTAATACAGATTGTTCTTGGATTATTAAAAGCAGGCGTAATTGGATATTACTTCCCTTCATCCGTTATTAAGGGTATGTTATGCGCTATCGGTATATCTATTTTCCTAAAACAGATTCCGTTGGCATTCGGATACACAGAGAAATTTTCGTTCAAAAATTTTGATGCATCTTATATTACTACCGGAGCTATAATCATGACAATTATTTCCTTAACCATACTTATTATATGGGATAATTTTCTTGGTAAAAAATCCAACTTCTTCAAATTGTTACCAGGCTCCCTTATTGCTGTAATTGTTGGTATTATTTACCAGATCACGATTGGAGATACAAACCATGAAGTATTTTCTATTGATCAGGACCTCCTGGTCAAAGTACCTGTACCTGAAACAGTAACCGACTTCCTGGGACAATTTACACTACCCGATTTCGCAAATGGAATAGCAAATCCAATGGTATGGCAAATTGCATTTACCATCGCCATTGTAGCCTCTTTAGAATCCTTATTATCCGTAGAAGCTACCGATAAATTAGATCCACTAAAACGTCAGACACCAACCAACAGAGAGCTAATAGCACAAGGAATAGGTAATTCATTTTCAGGTTTAATAGGTGGGCTTCCTATTACACAAGTTATCGTTCGCTCATCAGCTAATGCGATGAGTGGTGGAGTGTCAAAACTATCAACTATTGTTCATGGTCTCTTGCTTGTACTCAGTGTCATCTCCATTCCTGCATTCCTTAATTTAATCCCTAATGCAGTTTTAGCAGCAATCCTATTGGTTATCGGTTACAAATTAGGCAACCCAAAACAATTCTTGGACATGAAAAAATTAGGAAAAGATCAATTAATTCCATTTGTAGTCACAGTAGTTGGTATACTCACTACAGATCTCCTTAAAGGTATTATTGTCGGTTTAGTTGTAGCAGTAGTTGTGTCACTTATCAAATCCTATAATAATTCCCATGTTATGCTGGTCAAGGAAGGAAACGTTTTTCATATGAATTTTGCAGAAGAGGTAACTTTTGTCAATAGAGGAGCGATCGTAAAAGAATTAGATGGATTACAGCCTGGTTCTTACTTAGAATTAGACGTGCGCAAAACCAAAATATTAGATTACGATATCATTGAGTATTTAGATGAATTTAAAGTAAAAGCAAAAAACAACAATATCAACATAAAACTTATTTCCGAACGAGGAACAGTGGACAACCCCGACTCGTTTAGAGAATTCTTCGGATATGTATTAGTTGGTAGTGCTCATTAAAACACCGCTGAATAGCCATACACGATTAAACTATAAAAGCATACTGATTTAGTATGGACTTTTATAGTTTAATCTTCATCCGATAAATTCAATTCCTTCTGAATAACATTTAAAAACAGATCAATTCCTGCATGATTTACATTCGCATTATAGATTAATGATAAAGTGGTTCGCTGTTCAATATGGTTTAAATCAATAAAATTTACTTTAGAAGTATATCCTTTTTTTAAAGATGCCGGTACAATTGCAATACCCAAACCCTGCTCTACAAGATTGAAAATTGTCAAAGCATTTACCGTCCGCAAAGCAACATGCGGTTCAAATGAAGCATCTCTAAAAATACTCATCACCAGATCATAATAAGAATGACTATAATCTTTGGAAAACAGAATAAACAGTTCATTTTTAAAATCATTTAATGTTTTAAAATTTGCCGTCTGAATGGGATAATCGTGAGGAATAACCAACGAAAAGTGTTCTTTGATGATTGCGATATGACGAATCCCATTTGGAAAATTATCCAAACGCACGAGTCCAAAATCAAGTTCTTCCTTCAACACCTTGGTAATCTGCATCTCATTAGAAAGCTCCTGTAAGTCCACCTCAACTGCAGGAAAATCTTGTTTTAATCGAACCAGTACTTTAGCAAGAATAGATTGTACTGCTGAACCGATAAACCCAAGACGAAGTTCAGTGATATCGTCTGATCCCATAACACGAAGCTCACGAGCTATTTTATCCATTTGATTAAATAAAATATCAACCTCCTTTTTTAGGTAAAAGCCTGCTGCTGTAAGTCGAACATACCGTTTCCCTCTATCAAATAAAGTTGCTCTATAAATATCTTCCATCTGTTTAATCTGACGAGATAAGCCAGGTTGAGAAATATAAAGCCTTTCTGCCGCTTTTCTAAAATGTAACTCCTCTGCCAAAACTTTAAAATAATACAGATGCCTTAATTCTATTTGATAACTCATAGTAATCAATACTTGCCAAATTGGTATTTATAATTATTAAATATAGGAGTTAAATTTGAAATAACGGAATGAGATTAACAGCTATACGCACGATAGAACGTTTAGGAAACAAAACCAATACACAGGCAACTTTTTCTAAATAATTAAGTACGATTCATGTATAAATAGTTCAAAATGCAAAAGTGTAATAATGGTCACTCCCTCTTAAAAAGCAATGTATAAATCAAATGGAAAGGATAGACAGATTTTGACGATCCTTAATCAACATAATAATTTATTCTAATGGTAAATAAAACTAAAAAATTTCAGTACGGCGAAGATACCATGACCAGCTCGCTAGCAATTCAGATAGCGAATGGAAATATTAAAGGTCAATTAACTGAACAAACAGTAAAAAAAGTTGTTCAAAGTGCACAATATGTTCAAGAAATTGTTGATTCCGGTAAAATAGTATATGGTATAAACACAGGTTTTGGTCCACTTTGTACTACGCTGATAAATCCTGCAGATACTAAAAAACTACAAGAAAATATTCTAAAAAGCCATGCAGTAGGTATAGGAGAGCCCATCGATCAGCAATTGTCTAAATTAATGTTAATTTTAAAAGCGCATGCCTTAGCAAAAGGATATTCAGGTATTCAACTAAGCACGTTAGAGCGCATTCTATGGTTTATTGATCAGGATATCGTTCCAGTGGTTCCTAAACAAGGATCAGTGGGTGCCTCTGGAGACCTAGCCCCTCTTTCGCACTTATTTTTACCTTTAATAGGATTAGGAAAAGTCTGGTATAAAGGTGAAATTCTTCCAACAGCTCAAATATTAACACGATTTGACACCAGCCCGATTACGTTAGGAGCCAAAGAAGGATTAGCACTCATTAACGGAACCCAGTTTATGGCAGCTCATGCCGTAAAAGCGGTCGTGGAAATGCAAAATCTCTTAGATAATGCAGATTTGGTTGCCACATTGATGATTGAAGGGCTAAATGGATCCATTAAACCTTTCTTTCCACAATTGCATGAACTGAGACCATACAAAGGAAATAAATATGTAGCAAGTACGATCTTCAACTTATTAGAGACCTCAGAAATTGTTACATCACATAAAAACTGTTCTCGTGTTCAAGATCCATATTCTTTACGCTGCATTCCACAAATACATGGAGCTTCTCGCAATGCATGGCTTCATTTAAAAGAAACCATAGAAGTTGAAATTAATGCCGTAACCGATAATCCGATCATCATCGACAGCGAACTAACCATTAGTGGCGGTAGTTTCCATGGACAGCCAATTGCACTTCCTATTGATTATGCAACATTGGCGATATCAGAAATCGGCAATGTTTCCGATAGACGTGTATATCTGTCACTAGAAGGCGATACGCCCAATGTACCAAAATTACTCCTCAAAGAAACAGGCCTGAACTCTGGATTTATGATCTTACAATATAGTACAGCAGCATTAGCAAGTGAAAATAAAGGGCTTTGTTTTCCATCCAGTGCAGATAGCATACCTACTTCTTTAGGTCAGGAAGATCATGTGAGTATGGGATCCATCGGTGCCCGAAAATTATTGCAGGTCATCAATAATGTTAGTAAAATATTAAGTATAGAACTTATTTGTGCGGCCCAGGCTTTTGATTTTCACAGACCGCTACAGTCAACGCCTATCATTGAGGCTGTACACCAAAAGATCAGAAAATCGATTCCACATATCAAAGAAGATCAAATTATGGAAGAGATACTTCAAGCTGCTCAACAGCTTATTTCTTCGGGAACTTTGATTACAGAAGCAAAACAAATTGCACATAAGCAAGGTATACCTTATCACGGTGTTCATCAGGAATATTTCAACAACTATTAAACTATGGGTAAAAAATTAATAGGTCCTTTCTCACAATTGTTATCATTGGCAAATGTTCCGGTTAAAGGAGCGCTTTCAGACCAGCAACTCGTAATTAAAGAACACGCTGGTATACTAACGGAAAATGGAAAAATAACAGCTATTGGTAATTACGATGGTTTAAGGGAGAATCATGCTCATGATGCAACTTTAGTAATCATAGAAGAGGAGACTGTTTGTGTTCCCGGCTATATCGATTGTCACACACATATTGCTTTTGCAGGGAATCGAGCTAATGATTTTGCCCTGCGTAATGCCGGTGTCAGTTACCTCGAAATTGCAAAAGCTGGTGGAGGTATCTGGAGCACAGTACAACATACCCGAAATGCAAGTGAAGCTGAACTGATCAAAAATATTATCAACTGTTCAAAGGCACTTATAAAACAAGGTATCACCACCATTGAAGTGAAAAGTGGCTATGGTTTATCTGTTAAAGAAGAGTTAAAAATACTGCGAGCTATAAAAAAAGCACAAGAATCCATAGCCGTTGATCTCATTCCAACTTGCTTAGCAGCACATATGAAGCCCAAAGACTATGAAGGCACTGCAGTAGACTATCTTGAAGAAATAGCATCTGAACTATTCCCTATATTAAAAGAAGAGCAGCTTTCCAATAGATTGATGCTTTTATCGAACAAAGCGCCTTTTCTGCCGACGATATTCAAAATTACTTTACTAAGGCGCAGAAAATGGGTTTTGATATCACGGTACATGCAGATCAATTTTCCACGTCAGGATCGAAAGTTGCGGTTCAGTATAATGCAATTAGTGCAGATCACCTAGAGGCATCACATGAAACAGAAATTAAACTTCTGGCCGATAGCAATACCGTTGCCGTCGCCTTACCAGGTGCATCAATCGGAATTGGATGTGCATTTACCCCTGCCAGAAAACTTCTTGATCAAGGCGCTAGCTTAGCCATTGCCACTGACTGGAATCCCGGATCTGCTCCAATGGGACAATTAATGACCCAAGCGACGATTTTAGCTACTACAGAAAAATTATCCAATGCTGAAGTATTCGCTGCAATAACATTTAGGGCTGCATTAGCTTTAAATCTGACGGACCGTGGTCGTCTACAGCCAGGTGAACTTGCAGATTTTGCTATTTACAAAACCAATAATTATCAAAATATTACATACATGCAAGGAACACTAAAACCTGATCAGGTATGGAAAAAGGGAATTAATATCTATACGAAAGGAAAAGAATCATGATATTTAAAGAAGAAATTCTACAAGGAATACCAACTAGTCTACCACCTAAAGTTTCTTATGATAAAAACATAAGTCATGCTCCTAAGCGAAAGGATATTCTATCGGAAGATGAAAAAAATTAGCCATTAAAAATGCATTACGCTATTTTCCAGTGCAGTGGCATGTAGAACTTGGAAAAGAATTTTTAGAGGAATTGATGCTATTTGGCAGAATCTACATGTACCGCTTCCGCCCTACCTACGAAATGTATGCTAGACCAATTGAAGCGTATCCTGGAAATAGCCTACAGGCGCGTAGCATCATGTTAATGATACAAAATAACCTAGATCCACAAATAGCGCAACATCCTCACGAACTAATTACCTATGGTGGAAACGGAGCTGTTTTTCAGAACTGGGCACAGTATTTAATTACAATGCAATACTTGGCCCAAATGAATGACGAACAAACCCTACATATGTACAGTGGCCATCCAATGGGGTTATTCCCATCTTCAAAAGATGCTCCAAGGGTTGTCATTACAAACGGCATGATGATTCCCAATTATTCCAAACCCGATGACTGGGAACGTTTTAATGCAATGGGGGTTACACAATATGGCCAAATGACGGCGGGCTCATATATGTACATCGGACCACAGGGAATCGTACATGGTACCACGATCACAGTTATGAATGCCTTCCGAAAACAATTGTCAAAAGAAGATACAATCCACGGGAAAGTCTTTTTAACATCAGGTCTTGGAGGCATGAGTGGTGCACAACCTAAAGCGGGAAATATTGCAGGGTGCATCACGGTATGTGCAGAGGTTAATCCTGCCGCTGCTCGCAAACGGCATAAACAAGGATGGGTGGACATCTTAATGGAGAACATGGACGATCTCATAGAACGCGTTCAACAAGCTATTAAAAATAAAGAAATTATCGCCATAGCCTACATAGGCAATATAATAGAAATATGGGAAGCATTCCTAGATGCTAATATTTATATTTCAGTTGGATCTGACCAAACCTCATTACACAATCCTTGGGCCGGAGGTTACTACCCGATCGGACTAAGTTTTGAACAATCAAATAAGCTAATGGCAGAACAGCCCGATGTATTTAAGGCACAAGTTCAGGCATCCTTAGTCCGTCACGTCGACGCTATTAATGCCCATGTCGCGCGTGGTACTTATTTCTTCGATTATGGAAATGCATTCTTACTTGAAAGTAGTCGCGCAGGAGCCGCTGTATTGGCGAGTAATGGTATTGACTTCCGATATCCATCTTACGTACAGGATATTTTAGGTCCCATGTGTTTTGACTATGGATTTGGTCCATTTCGCTGGGTATGTTCGACAGCAGATCCAGAAGATTTAAAGACAACAGACCATATCGCACTTGAGGTACTTCAGGAATTAAAAAAGACAGCATACCCTGAGATTAAACAGCAATTAGCTGACAATATCAAGTGGATTGAACAAGCAGATCAAAATAAACTGGTTGTCGGTTCACAGGCCCGGATTCTATATGCTGATGCAATTGGTAGAATTCGAATTGCTAAAGCATTTAATCTTGCGGTAAGAAATGGTCAATTAAAGGGGCCGATTATTTTGGGCAGAGATCATCATGATGTAAGTGGAACAGACTCACCATACCGGGAAACAAGTAACATTTATGACGCAGTAAATTCACAGCCGATATGGCCATTCATAATGTAATCGGTGACAGCTTTAGAGGCGCTACTTGGGTTTCTATCCATAATGGTGGTGGAGTTGGTTGGGGCGAGGTGATTAACGGTGGTTTCGGCTTATTACTTGACGGTTCCGAAGATGCAGACAGAAAACTTGAAAATATGCTCTTTTATGATGTTAATAATGGTATTGCCCGCAGAGCATGGGCTCAAAATGACACCGCAAGACAGGCTATAGAAATAGAATTAAAACGTACTACTACGTTGAAAGTAACCCTAGCAAATCTTGTTGATACAGACACGATGAACCAAATTTTCAAGGATTATGAAAACTAAAAACCAGAAACATTATACTCCGGCAGATCGAAAAATGTGGACAGGACGTATAGATGGGACAAGCGAAGAACATCTGCGTTGGCATCAGGTAATCACATGTATCGATCTTAATGATGAACAGGATCTTACGGATTGCTATGTCATACTGGGTTTTGCTTGCGATGAAGGTGTTAGAAGAAACCTAGGAAGAACAGGTGCGGCAAAAGGACCAGAAGTTTTAATAAAAGCATTGTCAAACCTGCCAGTATTTCGAGATAAAAAAACGAAACTCGTTGATGCCGGGACCGTTTATTGTTCCGACCATCAACTGGAAAATGCGCAAGAATCTCTTGGCTATTTTATCCAACTTATACTGCAATGCGGAGGCTTTCCAATGGTATTAGGGGGTGGTCATGAAATTACTTTTGGTCATTATCTAGGACTCAAGTCGTATTCCCGCAATAAACTCGGGATCATTAATTTTGACGCCCATTTTGATATCCGAAAACCAGAACAGGAAATTGCAACTTCCGGTACAGGTTTTTACCAAATTGCACAGCAAGAAGAAAAAATCAATTACCTACCTATCGGAATACAAAAAATCAGCAATACACAAGCTTTATTTGATGCGGTAAAAGATTATCAGATAAACTGGATAGAAGCTCAACATTTTCACAAGGCAAATAGCGAGGCAATTATCCAACAAGTTGAGTCATTTATAGCAGGAATAGATTACCTCTACCTAACCGTCGATTTAGATGTTTTTGCTGCAAGCTGTGCACCAGGAGTTAGTGCATTGGCCCATAACGGAATCCAGCCTGATGCTTTTTTCTTAGAAATTTTTCAACTAATCATTTCTTCAGGAAAATTAATAAGTATGGATATCGCAGAATTTAATCCGGCGTACGATATTGACAATCGTACTGCTAAATTAGCAGCGGACCTACTCTTTCATATTGTTAACCGTTAAATCTTTTGCTATAATTTAATTGCTAGCAATCCATTTTTTAATCGCAAAAAAAAGCAAAAGAAAAAATTCCTAGAACTATATTTAGGGAATTTATCCGTAAATTCGCAAGCAATATGGAAACTGTTGTCAGTGGTATTAGAAGTACCGGAAAATTACATTTAGGAAACTATTACGGCGCATTGAGCAATTTTGTGAAAATGCAAAATGAATATAATTGTTATTTCTTCATAGCCGATTTACACTCTTTAACTACGCACCCAACTCCTCACGGTCTGCAAAGCACCGTACGTCAAGTGATTGTTGAATATCTTGCTGCAGGTATAGACCCTGAAAAATCAACGATATATGTCCAGTCTGACGTACCTGAAGTAGCAGAACTTTATTTGTATATGAATATGAACGCATATCTGGGAGAGCTGGAGCGCGCTACTGCTTTTAAAGATAAAGTGCGCAGCAATCCTGATAATGTGAATGCAGGACTGTTAACATACCCTGTTTTGATGGCTTGCGACATCTTAATTCACCATGCACAAAAGTTCCTGTTGGTAAAGATCAAGAGCAACATTTAGAAATGACCAGAACATTTGGTAACCGTTTTAATCGTTTATACGATGTCGATTATTTCAAAGAGGCATTTGCTTTTACCTATTCAGATAAATTAGTTAAAATCCCTGGTTTAGCGGGACAAGGAAAAATGGGCAAATCCAATGGTGAGGCAGATTGTATTTACTTGTCCGATAGTGCAGATGTAATTCGTAAAAAAGTAATGCGTGCTGTATCTGACTCTGGTCCAACGGAAATGAACCAACCTAAACCAGAAGCTGTTCAAAATCTTTTTGATTTGATGAAAGTTGTGTCAGCACCCGATACATTAGAACATTTTAACGATCTATATAACAATTGCGCTATTCGTTACGGTGATTTTAAAAAACAGTTAGCAGAAGATATGGTCATTGCAACAGAGCCTGTACGGTCACGCATTGAAGATATTTCAAATGATGATGCGTATATTGCTAAAGTAGCGAAATTAGGCGCTGAAAAAGCGAGTGAATCAGCACGTAAAACATTGAAAGAAGTACGTGAAATCATTGGCATTAAAAGATTTTATTAAGATTTAAAACCCAAAAATATGCATATTGCTATTGTCGGAAATATTGGTGCCGGAAAAACAACCTTAACAAAACTATTAGCGGATCATTTCAAATATGAACCTCAATTTGAAGCGGTAGATAACAATCCTTATTTAGAGGATTTTTATGCTGATATGAAACGTTGGTCATTCAATTTGCAGATCTTTTTCTTAAATAGTCGTTTTCGACAAATTGTTGAATTGCAAAAAACAAATATTGATATGATCCAAGATCGTACAATTTATGAAGATGCATACATCTTTGCCGAAAACTTGTACGATATGGGCTTAATGAGTGCGCGAGATTTTGAAAATTATAGCAATATTTTCCAGAGTATCATCCATTATATCAAACCTCCAGATCTATTAATTTACTTGAAGGCTTCCGTTCCAACACTTGTTAACAATATTCAAGTGCGTGGTCGTGATTATGAATCCGGAATTCGATTGGATTATTTATCTAAATTGAATGAAAAATACGATAAATGGATTGATAATTATAAGGATGGTAAATTAATGGTTCTTGATAAAGATAATTTAGATTTCACGAAAAACCCGGAAGATTTAGGTACTATCGTTGAAAAAATTGAATCGCAATTATTTGGTTTGTTTTAATCAAAAAATTTAGATCATTGAAAGGCCAGTTTTAATGCAAGACTGGCTTTACTTTTAAAACTGAAAAAATGAAAGTAATCGGTATTATTCCAGCACGCTATGCCTCTTCCAGATTCCCTGGTAAACCATTAGTTGGTATTGGTGGTAAATCCATGATTCAGCGTGTCTATGAACAAGTTAAAAATACGAGCTGTTTACATGAAGTAATCGTTGCGACAGATGATGACAGAATAGCTGAACATGTAAAGAGCTTCGCAGGAAATGTCATCATGACCGCCTCTTCGCATCAGTCAGGAACAGACCGCTGTGCAGAAGTTATAGCCAAGGTAAGTGGATTTGATATCGTCATCAACATACAGGGTGATGAACCCTTCATCAATCCGTTACAGATCGAGTTGCTAGCATCCTGCTTCGATAAGGAAGAAACACAGATTGCCACACTCGTCAAAAAAATCCATACAGAAGACGAACTGTTTAATGTAAATATACCAAAAGTGGTTCGTAATATTGCCGGACAAGCAATCTATTTTTCAAGACAGACCATCCCCTATCTAAGAGGAATCGAACAGAAGAATTGGTTATCAAAACATAGCTATTTTAAACATATCGGAATATATGGCTATAGAACTGATGTTTTAAAAGAGTTAACGCAATTGCCTATCAGTATTTTAGAAGAGACAGAAGCTCTTGAACAACTGCGCTGGATAGAGCACGGATACACTATTCAAACAGCAGAAACAGAGCATGAAACAATCGCTGTAGACACACAAGAAGATTTAGAACGTATTATACAAACGTACTTCACATCCTAGATTAACGGTGTTCTGTAAAATACAATGCACGAACACCGCTTAGTAACTCTATTTTCTCTGCTCCTGTTAAAGAACGGACTTGCTCTTTAATCTGTATCAATTCCGTTAATTGCAAGGGTGTATTTATACCCAGTAAAGCAGCAGTAACCGCCTCATTCGAAAGAACAAAAGAAAGTGCCACAGTCAGATTATTAACATGGTGTTTTTTTGCAAATGCATGTAGATTGCGAATGATATGCTGTACTTCACTTGAGCTATATTGCAGAAAATTCTCAGCTTGTTTATTGATCAACATCCCTTTAGCTACTGCACCTCTTGCTAGAACAGAAATACGATGATGCAATAAATAAGCTCCCATTTCTTCCTCTAAACGTCTATCCAATAAACTGTACTGCATCATAACGGCACTGATATTAGATTTTGCTACGTACTCGCGAATAACATTAGAACGAATAGAAGACAAACCGTAAGTTCGAATTTTGCCCGCACTAACCAGTAAATCGAAAGCTTCGATAATTTCATCAATAGGATCTTCAATGGTACCACCATGCAGCTGGTAAAGATCAATATAATCTGTTTTTAATCGAGACAAAGATGACTCAACAGTTTTCACGATATAACTTTTTGACGCTTTCCAATCCCATCCATTTCCATCGGCTCGCCAGCTATTTCCAACTTTTGTAGATAAAACAATGCGTTTTCTAAAGTCCTGTACCGCTTCCCCTACCAGCATCTCGTTAAATCCTTTTTCATATAAGTCAGCAGTATCAAAAAAATTGATACCGCTGTCAAAAGCTTTACGGATAATTTCAACCCCCTGCTTGTGTTTACTACCTTTCAAAGACATGCACCCCAAGCCGATACTGGAAACCTCGATTGCTGATTTACCTAACTTATTATACTGCATCCTTCACGAAATCCAATAACTCAATATCAAATATTAAAATGCTATTTGGAGGAATAACACCCATGTTTTGACTTCCATATCCTAATTTACTTGGTACATAAAAACGATATTTTGCTCCTTTAGACATTAAAGGAACACCTATTTTCCAGCCTTCAATCACGCGATCTAATTTCATTTTTAGAGGTTCATTACGATCTAATGAGCTATCAAATTTCTTTCCATCCAATAAAGTTCCTGTATAATGTACTGTTACTTCGTTTTCTCGGGTCGGTTTTTCCCCAGTGCCTTCTACCAATACTTCATACTGCAAACCCTCTTCCGTAGTTTTTACAGTTGTTTTTTTAGCATTTTCTGTAAAAAAGCCTGCTCTTTGGCAAGATTTTCTTTCTCCTTTATTTCTCTCGCTTCGGTAACTGCGCTTTGGATAACCATGCGCAATTGATCTTCTTCAATCAAAGAATTTTGACCATCAAGAGCACTAACTATTGCTTTACCGATTAACTCTTTATTCCAATTTGTAATCTCTAAATTTTTCAATGTACCACCAATGTCACGTCCAAAAGCATATGACACGGAGTCTGTTTTAGTCGCTAATAATGGTTTTACAGCTGTTGTTTTCTTTACAGTTTTCTTTTTTTGTTGTGCCGTTACAGATAGTGTAGCCAAAGACAATAATGCCAAAGCAATATATTTCATATAATTTTAAGTATGTTTTGACACAATATTAGTAATAATTTCTTGAGTATTGTTCTTATAATCGACAACAACTCGCGATTTACTATTTAGCCAAGCCTCTATAGATAGCATATTTTTTTGTTTTAAGCTCGAAATAACGGGTACACCCATCTCCTCCAGTGCCGCAGCATTCAAATGTTGCTCATACTGATTTTTCATTGGAACCACCAACAATTTCTTTTGAAGGAACAATGCCTCCGCTGGGGTTTCAAATCCAGCCCCACATAGCACTCCCGAAGAACTTGCCATACTAGCAATAAATGCATCATTGTTAATAGGACGTATCGCCACATTCTTCATATCAAAAGCCCGCGAATTATGCTTACTGAAGACCTGCCAACTGATATCTGGAAATTTCATTAAATGTTTCAACAGATGTGCATCATCATATGCCGGTAAATAAACAGTATAGTGCCCCTTATCCTGAACATCCAGCTCGCGCACGGAATTACGAATGACAGGAGTGTAAATGTTCTTATTATAGCTTTTAAAATGAAAACCGTAAGCATGCGCCGTGGGAGCATAATTCTTCATAATAAATTTACCCAGCATATCCGTCTCATCTGGTTTGGGACTGGAAGCATCTAACGCTGCGATCTGATGACTCAAACCAATACAGGGAAAATCCTTCATATGAGCAGACCAGGCAGATATGGGTTCAAAATCATTAATAACAAGATCATACTGATCTATGGGAAGTGATTTGATTTCTTGTGTAAATTTACGAACAGTAGAACTCATAAATGTCTTCCAGAGATCTACCCCTCCTGATTTCCCAAAAATAAAACTCAAACCATGCAGGCGATATTTCACTTCAAACGGTAAAACTAAATCCGCTTGGATTCCACTCACCAAAACATCAACCTCTCCAAAATTACGTAAACAGGGCACAACATCCATCGCTCGACTGAGGTGGCCATTACCTGTACCCTGTACCGCATAAAGTATTTTCATAAACTTCGCGATTATTTATCGGCAAAATAAAAATTTTTCATGACAATAAAGTTAAATTTAGGTTACGTTTTTTGTTCTTAACAAAGAATACATTTAAAAATGCGAAGGATATTTTGTAACTTACTATTTATTAACCAATTGTTTCAACATGAAAGGATTATCAATTATAATCTCTTTATTTATTATATTTATAATATGTAGCTCATGGGGATTTTTTGCACATAAAAAAATTAATGAATATGCCGTTTATACCCTTCCTCCAACATTAGCTTCCTTTTATAAGAAAAATATTCTCTTAATTAGTTCAAAAGCCGTAGACGCAGATAAAAGATGCTATATAGATAGCCTTGAATCGCCCCGCCATTATATCGATATTGATGATTATAACGAGCCCTCGATTGACTCGATCCCCATTCACTGGACAAAAGCCAAAGAAAAATATCAGGAAAAACAGCTCTTGTTAAATGGAATTGTCCCTTGGCAAATATCATTTTCCTACCATAAACTCGTCAAAGCATTTAAATTCAAAGATATTAGACAAATCATCCGTCATTCTGCAGATCTAGGGCACTATATTGGTGATGCTCATGTTCCTTTACATACAACCAAAAATTATAACGGACAATTAACCAACCAAATTGGAATACATGCATTTTGGGAAAGTCGTTTACCAGAAATGTTTGTCAAAGAGTATTCATTTATAAAAGGTCCAGCAAAATTTATTGAAGATCCATTGCATACCTCCTGGAATATCGTCAAACAAAGTAACTTGCTTGTTGACTCAGTACTTGCACTTGAAAAACAACTGGATAAATCTTTTTCAAAACATCAAAAATATTCCTTTATAGAGCGAAATAATCTACTGATCAGAACCTATTCCGATGAATATGCCAGGGCCTATCATACTGCCCTCAATGGCATGGTTGAAAAAAGAATGGCTAGTGCTATACAAGTAGTGGGGTCATTCTGGTATTCTGCTTGGGTTGAGGCCGGACAACCAGACCTCAAAAATCTACAAAAAGTAACGATAGATGACCAGCCCCTTGATATCAATAATAAAAAAAATATGGGCAGAGAAGAACTATAAAACAACCGGACTATATTCTTTTTAAAAACTGGCACCCTGCAATTAAACAATACATACCTACTTTTGTCCGGTAAATTTTAAGAAGAGCCATAATGAGTAAGAATTTAACGCTATTAGCATTATCCTTAGTTGGATATTCTTATGCTTTTAGTCAAGAAGTAACTAATAATAAGACGTTAACTTTAAAAGATACTACAAATTTAAATGAAGTTATCATTAATCAGAACCGTCTACAGATTCCATTCTCTAAGCAGACCAGAAACATTCAAATTATAACGCAAGAAGATATTAAACGTCTTCCCGCAAAGTCTGTTAATGAACTTTTAGCTTATATTAATGGTGTGGATATCCGCCAAAGAGGTCCTTTCGGTTCACAGGCAGACGTCACAATCGATGGCGGATCATTTGAACAGACCTTGATCCTACTAAATGGAGCAAAAATATCAGATCCACAAACGGCCCATCACTCCCTTAATCTTCCCATTCCTACCGACGCTATTGAACGGATCGAGATCATTAAAGGACCAGCATCCCGTATTTATGGAATCAACAGCCTAACCGGGGCTATTAATATTGTCACAAAAACAGTCTCAGAAAATCTGATCAGTGCACAGGCGTATACCGGAACTTCTTTTAAAAACAGTGAGGATACACAAAACGGAAAATATTACGGCAAGGGTTTTCAATTGGGATTTACCCATAAAATTGCACAATTCAGTCAGCAGCTGTATTTAGGCCATGAAGATTCCAATGGTCAACGCTATAATACAGCTTCAAAAAACAATAAAATCTATTACCAAGGAGCGTATGCACCCGACTCTCTAAATAATATATCGACTCATTCGGGTATATTGACAATCAATTTGGAGCCAACGGATATTATGCTGCCCCCGGAGACAAAGAATCCTACGAATTGGTGAAAACAGCTTTTGCAACTATACAGTCCAAACATAAACTATCCAATGCACTAACGATATCTCCTAGAATTTCGAACAGATACAACGAGGATGATTACCGTTATTTCAGACATGACCTGAGCAAAGCAAGAAGCCAGCACTACAACAATGCCTTTATGGCCGAATTAAATGCGACATACGAACAAAATTATGGCTCATTCGGCCTTGGAGTTGAAAGCAGATTCGAAAATATCAACAGTTCAAACATCGGTAAGCACAGCCGCGAGAATTATGGTGCTTATGTCGAATTTAAAACTGAAATGATCAAAAATTTATTTATTAATGTAGGTACCTACCTCAATTATAACAGTGACTACAACTGGCAGGTTTTCCCTGGAATAGATCTTGGATATGATATCAATAATCATTGGAAATTGATTTTTAATGCAGGATCGAGCCAAAGGATACCCTCATTTACAGATCTTTACTTAAATCAGAGACCTGCAAACATTGGAAATTCTTCACTTCAAGCCGAAAGAGCAAAACAAGTTGAAGGAGCTATAAAATATACCAGCGGAAATGTTATTGCACAGGCAGGATATTTTTATAGAACAATTAATGATTTTATTGATTGGACACGTAATCTGAACACTGAGCCTTGGCAGCCTCAAAACATGGACAATAATGAAGTCCAGGGATTTAACGTCAATTTCCGTATTAATATTAATCCTCAGAATTCCATTACAAAGTATTATGCTGTTATCGGATACAGCTATTTGAATCCCAGAATAAAAAATAATACTACAGAAAATAATTTATCAAAGTACACTATTGAAAGCCTAAGAAATCAGGCAAACCTAAACTTTACTATAAGTCACAGGGATTGGAGTTTTACCACTGCCAATCGTTTTAACGAACGTTTATCTTACAAATCGTACTTTATTTCAGACGTACGTTTAGCACGTCAAATCGACAAGTTAAATCTTTATGTTGACGCGCAAAATCTATTTAATGTCAAATATATAGAAGCCGGAGCTGTACCCATGCCAGGTACCTGGTATTCCTTAGGTGCCAAATATACAATTGCTTATTAAACAAAATAGGTCAGCCTAACTAGACTGACCTATTTTTATTTCTTTTTCAGGACATATCGGAGACCTCCCAGAACATGGGTCTGAAATTTTTCCTCATCAAAAGCCTCTAAGGTGTGACCTAATCCCGTATAGAATGATCGGCCTCCATCAAATTCCTGATACCACGCTATTGGATGAAATTTCCCCATCTTTCCCCCTTTATAACTTGTTTCATCCAAATCCATCAAAATATGAAGCCCCTCCTTTACCGATTTAAAATCATACCATTCATCGCGGTGAAACCATATCTTTGGTAAATGCTTTGTCGCAAGATGCTTCTGGTTTACAACCCGGATTTGAGCATCCTGAACGGCCGGATGTGAAGAAAAATACCCCCCCACAAGTTGTCCGTACCAAGGCCAGTTAAATTCCGTATCACTTGCAGCATGTATACCTAAAAAACCTTTACCTGATTGAATAAAACGGACAAAAGCAGCTTTTTGACTTTCATTAAAAATATCACCCGTTGTACTCAGAAAAACTAAAGCATCATATCGCGAAAGAATAGAATCCGTAAACAATTGACTGTCCTCAGAATGATCTACTAGCATATTTTTTGAAGATATCAATTGCTTTAAAACAGCAACCCCATGTTCTATACTTTCATGTCTAAATCCAGTAGTTTTTGAAAAAATCAAAATTCTTTCCTGCGCACTCAATTGGGTAACAAAGAAAATAGTGAAGATAAATGATACTCTTTTAATTATGCTGCACATCATGTTGTTAGGTTTATGCGATTAAATTACGATAAAAATCTAAACTTTCTATAATTAAGTCTTCCGTAACAAAAATATCATAATCACAAGAACCAATTTTATTCAATAAAGCGAAACCAATCTGATTAGAATGATTTTTCTTATCATTATTCATTAAACTCAACAATTCATGATCAATAGAATCATCAAATTGATAATCAGCAAAATTCTTTCTAACGTTGTTATTAAATCCTCTAATTCTTCTAATGAAAGACCATTCAATTTATGTGACAGATAGCCTTCGCAAATCATACCGACAGCAATAGCCTCGCCATGTAGCAACGAATGTTCATCATGAAGTAAAGAATAACCTTCTATTGCATGACCAATAGTATGCCCAAAATTTAAGATTTTCCGTAAACCCTTTTCTGTTGGATCCTGGGTTATGACCGTGTTTTTAACCCCAACGGAATGTCTCACATGCTCGGTCGTTATAGCCGAAACATCCAAATTTTTAACCTTATTATAGTACGCCCCATCAAAAATTAATCCGTGCTTGATAACCTCCGCAAAACCAGAAACCAACTGTCTTCTTTCCAATGTTTTCAAAAACACACTAGCGATAAAGACAGCCTGTGGCTGCGTAAAAGTCCCGATTATATTTTTATAATTATCTAAATCTATTCCCGTCTTACCACCTACAGATGCATCCACTTGAGACAATAATGTTGTCGGAATCTGAATAAAGTCAATACCACGTTTAAAAGTAGAAGCCGCAAATCCCCCCATATCCGTGACCACACCACCACCTAAGTTAATCAACAGACTATGTCTGTCAGCCCCAAAGTCAAGCATTGTTTTCCATACACCGATACAGAAATCAATATTCTTATTTTCTTCACCAGGATCAACCTCAATCACATCGTAGTTTCCCAATTCAGCTAAAATTGGCTGTACAACAGGCATACAGTTATCATTGGTATTGCGATCAACTAAGACAAAAATCTTTGAGTAATTTCGTTCCTGTATAAAGGTTTTTAGAGACTGTAATGAGTCATCAAAGACTACTTGATAGCCTAAACTTCTATAAATTGCATTTCTAATGGATTCAGTTTACGTTTTTTATAAACAAATTTTGTTATATCTTATACCAATTTTACTTGTTGACCCTCAAACTCGACGATATCATCGGGTCTAACTTCATTCTTTTCCTATACTCTACCTGACCATTAACGGTCACCATCCCCTCAGTAACAACTAACTGAGCCATAGCACCATGCTCTACCCAATTAAAGCTTTAAGTAACTGAATTAACGGAATATATTCTCCTTCGATTTTGAATGTTTGCATAAAGCAAAAATAAGTTAATATTTCAGGAATCTCCTAATCAATAAGTGGTAATATTTTTGAATTTAGTACATTTGTGTGGATTAGATTAAAATAATGACACAGATTGCTGAACCCAGAAAACTATCTTTTGATAATACAGAAATTGCATTCAAAAGTAAAACCGATAAAGATTTAGATCGTGCTTATTTACTGTATAAAGTAATAGCAAGTAATTTCTTAGTAAAAGTCGGACCTCCAATTACTAATTTTGCTCTAAATATCGGACTACCTATCCAAGGAATCATTAAGTCAACCATTTTCAAACAGTTTTGCGGTGGCGAAACAATTGAAGGTTGTACATCTGCAATCAATCACCTAGGAGAAAACAATGTGGGTACAATCCTGGATTATTCTGTAGAAGGAGAGGATACTGAGGCCGCATTTGATGCTACTTTTAAAGAAACATTACGCACAGTAGTTGCTGCAAAAACAAATAAATACATACCTTTTTCAGTATTCAAACCTACAGGGCTTGGCCGTTTTGAATTATTTGAGAAAGTAAACGCAAACGAAACGTTAACAGAAGCAGAGCAAGCAGAGTACAACAGAATGTACGATCGATGTGATGAAATCTGTAAAGCCTGTTACGAAGCTAATGTTAAAGTATTAATTGATGCTGAACACTCTTGGATTCAAGATGCCATTGATGACATAGCCCGCGATATGATGGAAAAATACAATAAAGAACAACCTATTGTATACAACACCTATCAATTGTACAGACATGATAAATTAGCCTCTTTAAAAGCTGATTTTGATTATGCAAAAACACAAAACTTCTTTTTAGGTGCAAAAATCGTACGTGGCGCCTATATGGAAATTGAAAGACAGAGAGCAGCTGAAAAAGGTTACCCATCTCCTATTCAACCTACAAAAGAAGCAACAGACAAAGATTACGATGCCGCTATTCATTTCATACTGGATCATATCGATCGCTTTGGTGTTATGGCAGGCACACACAATGAAGCAAGTAGTCTTTTGTTAGCAAATGAGCTTGACAGACGTGAAATAGATCATAGAAGCGACCGTATATTTTTCGCACAATTGTTGGGTATGTCAGATAATTTAACATTTAATTTATCTGAATCAAACTACAACGTTGCAAAATATATGCCTTACGGACCGATAAAAGCTGTTATGCCTTATTTATTCCGTAGAGCACAAGAAAACACATCAGTAGCTGGTCAAACAGGCCGAGAGCTGGGGTTAATCATTAAAGAGAAACAAAGAAGAAAAGCTAGTCGTTAAGACTAGCTTTTTTTATAAATTTGTACCTTCAATAATCAGATATGTCAGCCGAATCAATAGAGAAATTCAACAAACTCAATAAAATAGCAGAACCATACGACGCCTTACTTTTTGATGTCGATGGAACCTTAGCTGACAATATAAGTGCGCATAAAGCAGCCTACGTAGCTACAGCAGCAGAATACAATGTCCTGTTGGATGATAGTCTAATCGACGAAACCGCAGGATGGCCAACCATAGCTGTTGCAAAAGAAATCTGTATCCGCTATAACACCACTTTTGATGTTCATGAATTTTCAAAAGAAAATCAGCCATCTTTATAGAACAGTTCATCCAGCAGACACAACCTATTGATTATGTTGTCGAACATCTAAAATACCAGATTGGAAAGAAACGTATTGCGGCTGTTTCTGGAGGAACCAGATCAACATTAAACATCACACTAACCGTCCTTGGAGTACTTGATAAATTGGAAACCTTGGTGTGTGCCGGTGATACTCCTAATGGAAAACCATCGCCTGAGCCATTTTTATTAGCGGCCGAGAAGCTTCAGGTTGACCCTGCTAAGTGTTTAGTTTACGAGGACGGAATCCCAGGAGTACAAGGAGCTTTGGCTGCTGGAATGGGTGCTGTTCGTATTGATCAGCTTTAAAAACTCGTTACAACCTTTAAACCTCCATTGGTATAATTAAAGTCAGTAGATTTAAGACCCCCAACAGGAAGTTTGACAAATGGCTCTACGGCTATGGACAACTTCTTACCTACTGTCATCTTTTTTCCAATGGAGAGATTAACAAATCCATTAAAATCATTCGTATTTACAGCACTTCCTTTAAATGTTTGTTTAACGTTTTCAGGAGAAGATACCGCCTGACCATTATTAGCCGAAGTATTCTCATTGATGCCATTTACAAAATAATTTTCTTGTGTCTGATCCAAAACCCCAACGTAGGATACCCCAACGGAAGTGTAGAATGATTTACTTACATGATAACGCACATCTACCGGAATATCAATCGTTAAAAGTTTATTATTAACAGCACTTAATTCTTTATCGACAGTTTGTCTAGCCAAAAGTAAAGATTCATTATTTTTCATGACAGGACTATTAGAAACAGCATCATTAAACGCCATACCAGCTGACTGCACTGCTCCTAAGTTATTTTGTCGATCTACTCCGGCCCCATACTGCTGCATAGAAACGCCTGAACGTATACTGATCTTATCGGTAATTTGATACGCTAAACTTAATCCTCCCCCCATACTCATCTTATCGACTTGTTGAAGACGGGAGCACAAATGCGCCTACCTCCCACTTCTTATGGCAGATGCAA